>JAGDDM010000078.1 GCA_017958015.1 Abditibacteriota bacterium
GCGGCAATCAAAAAAGGCTTGGCGGACGCGGTAAGGGACTGCGCCTGAACAACTTTCGTTCCCGCGCCCACAGCCTCAAGTATTTTCTTTACGGAAGGAATGTTGCCGGCAAGCGGCAGAATTTTCCCCAGTGACATACATATATAATAAACCTAAAAGGTGTTTTAGTCAATGGTGTTGTAGGGGTTTGTATTAGGTGTCAGGTGTCCGGGGTCAGGGGTCAGGGAATGTGTCCGCCAAAGGCGGACGGATTCTACCAACCCACATCGCGGTGTCGGGACTATTCCCTATGCCCTATTCCCTCAAGATAACAATCAACAGCCGACTTTTCAATCTCCGCCGCTAACCCCTAACCCCTAAAACCTAACCCCTATTCTCTCAATTTGACAAAATCCGCGAACCGTGCATATAATATATACGGGTCATGATTCTCTTTTTATATGTATCATGATACCGCTTTAATCGAGAAAGAGGTATCTCATGAAAAAAATTATCTTCGTACTTGCTGTCGCCGCTCTCTGCGGCGCGGCTTTCGCCAACAACATTTCCGACCCGGAAGTGACGATTACCGGTTGGATATCCACGTATTATTCCGAAGTTGGTGGTAATGTTTTCGATCTCGGGGACGGCAAGGGTTTTACCGTTACCGCCAATGAGTCCGCAAATTCAGCTATGGGTTATTGGGCATATACCGATTCCTCGGGCTGGGTTTTTGACGAAAACGAATCCATCACCCTCACAATTCTCGAAAGCGATGCCGCCGCCGAAGATGACGTAAACGTGCGGATACAGCTGTTTGGTACGGATGATAGCTTTTATCTAACATACATGAAACCTTACAGAGGTGTGGGAGAATATGTTTTTTCCGCTGAGGATGCTCTCGGTTCGGTCAATCCGATTAAAAACGGAACTACTCCGCGGTTCATATATGTTTATGTAGGAGATTCTCGTAATCTTCCCGCCGGCGGCAAGTTTACCGCCACTTTCGCGAAGGTTGACAAACCGGAAACGGTGGTGCCGGAACCGGCGAGCGCCGCGTATGCGTTGATAGGTCTTGCTCCCGTATTCGGTCTGAAGAGACGTATCAAAAAATAGTTTCGGTTGACAAAAATCCCCGCCCGATGGGCGGGTATTTTTTTGCGGCGCAATGATATCCGCCTACGGCGACGGATTATAAAACGAACCTTGCAATGCGGATCGGTAGAATCGTCCGCGAAGCGAAGCGCATATCATGCCGAGCGGAGCGAGGTATATCATGTTGCGAAAGCAATATATCATTGCGACCGAAGGGAGCAAAGCGGATTTGACAAAATCCGCGAACCGTGCATATAATATTAATTGATAACCGCCGATCTCTCCGACGGTGTCGAATCTTTACTTTCGGGAGAAAGAATATGAAAAAATTGTTTGTTGTTTTGCTTGTTTCGGCGGTGGCGGTTTCCTGCGCTTTCGCGGCGGAAGTTCTGCACCCCGAAGGAACTCCGGAATGGACCGTTGACTATTCCGAGGGCGGCGCTCAAATCGCTTCCGACGACGCGGGCGGAGTCTATGTCTACGGCGAAGGCGACGCTTTCGCCCAGCTGAACTACTTCGTTGACAGCGATTCCGACGGCTGGCTGATTAACGCCAACGCCGGAGATACCCTCACCGTTGATTTCACCGTTACCGGCGTCATCGACGACCCCGAGAACCGGCCCGGCGTCGGCATCGACTTTACGCGGAGCGAGCCCTACAGTACGACTATACTGTTTACGGGCATGACCTTCCCCGGTGTCACCGACAATTGGACCAGCACCTCGGAGATTATTGACGGAAAAACCGTTACCTCCGTCACATCCTCCTTCACCCTCACCGAGGACGCGGTTGTGATTACCGGACTTAAGATCCCCACGGAATACTACACCGGCTCCGAGACCGACGGTTCCGTGAAATACGAAGGTATTCCCGGCTACCACGTTTCCGCCCCGGTCATCACCCTCACCCGGGCCTCCGAACCGGAAGAGGAAACGGAAGTGCCGGAACCCTGCACGATTGCTTATGCTCTTACGGGTCTCGGCTCTCTCGCGGGAATCAAGAGAAGAATTAAAAAGTAATTTCGCACAAAAAAGTCCGCCTTCGGGCGGCTTTTTTTATGCCGTCGGATTACGGGTTTCGATATAATATCATTTCCACAACCAACGAAAATCCGGTATAATATATATATGGAAAATCATCCGCCCGCCGCGAGGCTCGGAAAATCAATGGCTCGGGGGTTCCGGGCCGCCTACGACAGCGCCGCCTTTGTGCTTGCCGTGAGCTTCGGAACCTTTGTTTTCGCCGCCGCCGCCTGGTATCTCATCGAGAAATACCTCACCGGTTGGGGGCGTTTCGGCGCGCATGGCGCAGCATATTATATTTTGTGGCTCGTTATGTGCGGCGCCGC
>JAGDDM010000079.1 GCA_017958015.1 Abditibacteriota bacterium
ACAACTACCAAATCATCATCGAGAACCACCACGGCGTCAAGGACGTCCGCGTCAACGTTGAGGCGGAAGAGGGAGTCACCGGATATATGGTCGAGAAGAAACTCAAAGAGACTCTCGGTTTCAGCCCCAAGGGCGACGTTTACAAAATCGGCGAGCTTCCCAGACAGGAAGGCAAAGCCGTCAGAGTATTTTACGAGGAAGATTAACATGAAAAAACTTATGTTCGTTTTGGCCGCGCTGCTCCTCTGCGGCGCCGCCTTCGCCAACGACCCCTTCAGCTCCAAAGATACCTCCAAGTTCGGCGTGGGCCTTATGATTATGAACCCCACCGACTCCCTCACAAAGCAGTCCGGTTCCTCCTGGCTGGGCTTTGACATCAGCTACCACCTGAAGTTCGACAGCGCTGACCGCCCCACCCGGTCCATCAATCTGGGCTACATCGGCGGCGACAAGGACAGAGACCTGACCGGTATCGACGCCAAGGCCAGCTTCATGCCCATCACATACTCCTTCACCAAGTACAGCAAGGACTCCGGCAACGGCTTCTACTACGGCGCCGAGGCGGGATTCGCCTACGCCAAAATGAAGGCCAAACCGGCTCTGGGCGGCTCCTGGAGAAGCGACTCCGGCTTCGTGCCCATCTTGGCAGCCACCGTGGGCTACAATTTCTCCACCTACTACTACGCCGCTTTCAAGTATTACTTCCCCTTCTCCGGCCTCAATCTTCCGGTCTACGGCGACGCGGACTTCGACGGCTGGTGCATTACTCTGGGAACGAATTACACCTTCTAAATGAAGAAAACCACCAAGTTCGTCTGTCAGGTCTGCGGGTATCAATCACCCAAGTGGGCAGGCAGGTGTCCCGACTGCGGCGAGTGGGCCTCACTTGTTGAGGAGTTCGTCACCGAGACGAAAACCGCCTCCAAAAAAGGCCCCGCCGGAGTTTTGACACCCCCCAAACCCATCACGGAAATCTCCGCGGAGGGCGCGGCCAGAACCGCAACAGGAATCGGCGAGTTCGACCGGGTCCTGGGGGGCGGCGTGGTTGACGGCTCTCTGGTTCTTGTGGGCGGCGACCCGGGTATCGGCAAATCCACCATACTCATTCAGGCCGCCTGCAATTTGAGCCTGGGCAGCGATAACGTACTCTATGTCTCCGGCGAGGAATCGGCGGAGCAGATAAAACTGCGGGCCAACAGACTGGCTCTCTCTTCGGAAAAGCTTTTGATAGCGGCGGAAACGGACATCAACGCCATCGCCGCCCACGCGGAATCGGTGAAGCCCAAGTTCCTTTTCATCGACTCCATTCAGACAATGTTCGACTCGGAGCTCTCCAGCGCCCCGGGCACCGTGAGCCAGGTTCGGGCCTGCACCGCCGCCCTCATGAACATCGCCAAAAACGGGGGCATATCCGTTTTCATCGTAGGCCACGTGACCAAAGAAGGCACCTTGGCCGGCCCTCGGAATCTGGAGCACATGGTTGACACCGTCCTCTACTTCGAGGGGGACAGGCATATGTCCTACCGGGTTCTTCGGGCGGTGAAAAACCGATTCGGCTCCACCGACGAAGTGGGCATTTTCGAGATGACCGAGAAGGGTCTGGAGTGCGTGGCGAACCCCTCGGAAGCGCTGCTTTCGGAGCGCCCCGAGCACGGCATCGGCTCCGTTGTGGTGCCCATTATCGAGGGCAGCAGAGCCATTCTGGTTGAGATACAGGCGCTGGTGTCCCGGGCGTACGCCAACCCGAAAATAACCGTCTCCGGCGTGGACTACGCGGGAGTGCAGATGGTGCTGGCGGTACTGGAAAAGCGGGTGCGGCTGCCTCTGGGAAACAAGGACGTTTACGTCAACGTCACCGGCGGCTTCAGAGTCACGGAACCGGCGGCGGACCTGGCGATTGCCATGGCGGTCACTTCGGCGCTCCTTGACATGCCCTTCGACCAAAACCTCATTGCCATGGGAGAAATAGGACTGCCCGGTGAGATACGGAGCGTGTCCCAAGCCCAAAAGCGGCTGAAGGAAGCCCACAGAATGGGCTTCGAGAAGGCCGTGGTCACGAAAAAGAGCGTGCCGAAACTGCGGGAATCCGCGAACATGAAACTTGTGGGAGCGTCCACTTTGGCGGAAGCCGTGGCGGCGGCGTTCCCGAAAGCCGGAAATTGATTTAATTAGGTTATCGGGTTTCAGGTTATCAGGTTATTAGACGCGGTGTTTCGCTTCGCGAAACGGATTATAAAGCCGACACCGCAATGCGGGTTTTATAATCCGTCGGCTTTGCCGACACATTCCCTGACCCCTGACACCTGGTCCCTGACCCCTGACTATACGGAGTAATTATGACAGACAAAATCAAACAACTGAAAAAAGAACGGAACGCCGTTATCCTCGCCCACAACTACCAGTTGCCGGAGGTGCAGGACATCGCCGACTTCGTGGGCGATTCCCTTGAGCTCTCCCGCAAGGCGGCGGACATCGAGGGAGACGTTATCGTTTTCTGCGGCGTCCGCTTCATGGCGGAGACGGCGAAGATTCTCTCCCCGGAGAAGACGGTTCTCATTCCGGACGAATACGCCGGCTGCCCCATGGCCAACATGATTACCGGCGCGGATCTCAGGGAGTTCAAGTCCCGCTATCCCGGCGCCGCGGTTGTTTGCTACGTGAACACCACCGCCGAGGTGAAGGCGGAAAGCGACATCTGCTGCACCTCCGCCAACGCCATCAAGGTTGTGGAATCGGTTAAGTCCGACACCGTTCTTTTCGTTCCGGACAAATCCCTGGGAAGCTACGTAAAGCAGCAGACGAAGAAAAACGTCATTCCCTACACCGGCTTCTGCCCCACTCACCACCGCATCACCGAAATCGACGTGATAAACGCCAAGCGGCTCCACCCCAACGCCCTCGTTGTGGCCCACCCGGAGTGCTGGCTGGACATCCTGAAGCACGCCGACGCCATCGAGAG
>JAGDDM010000080.1 GCA_017958015.1 Abditibacteriota bacterium
GGCGCTCTCTTCCTCCTGGTGGGCGTCATATACGACCGGACCCACACAAGGGAAATGGCGAACTTCGGCGGTCTGGGCGTGAAGATGCCCGTCTACGCCGGTATGCTTTCCTTCTGCGCTTTCGCCTCTTTGGGTCTGCCGGGTATGACCGGTTTTATCGCGGAGATTTCGGTGCTTCTTTCCGCTTTCGCGGCCAACGCCACGGTGGCGGCTTTCTCCCTGATAGGTCTTGTGGTGACGGCGGCTTACATGCTGTGGATGCTCCAGAGAGTTATCCTCGGCGCCGTCAATCCCAAACTGCCGGAGCTCAAGGACGTTTGCGCCAGAGAAGTCCTGGCCGTATCTCCCCTTATGGCTCTTACTCTTTTCTACGGTGTTTTGCCTTCCTACGTGCTGTCCGTGTTTAACGGCGCGTCGGTTGTGATAGCGGGACTCTTTAAATGAATATCGACTTCGGGAACATAATACTTCTGGCGCCGGTGCTGTATCTTATAGCGGGCGCGATAATCGTTCTGCTCGTTGGTTTGTGGGCGGAGCGGCGTCCCGGCGTTGGTGTGGACCATTATCTGCCCACCCAGTACCTGGCTCCCGCGTTGGTGATTCCGGCTTTCCTCGCTCTGGCGGGCCTCGCCTGTCTGGGCCTCGGCGACAACAAGATTTTCCTCGTCTCCGGAATGCCCACGCTGGTAATCGACCGGTTCTCCGCGCTTTACGGGGCGGTTATGCTGGCGGCGCTTTTCTTCGTTATGGTTTTGAGTCTCAACTACTTCGGTGAGAATCAGCGTCACAAAGCGGAGTATTATTCCCTGATGATGCTGGCAAGCTGCGGCGCCGTGCTTATGTGCATGGCGACGGAACTTATCACTCTCTACCTGGCCACGGAGCTCTTGGGACTTCTCTGCTACGCTCTCACCGCCTTCGACAAGTCCAATCGTCGGTCGGCGGAGGGCGGTCTCAAGTATTTCCTCTACGGTGCCTGCGCCTCGGCGGTTATGCTCTACGGCATGTCCCTTGTGTTCGGCGCGGCCGGGGGAACAACTTTCTACGACGCTTTGGCAAAGGCCTACGCCGCGGGTGACGGATTCGGCGGCGCCGGATTTGTGGGTATATTTCTCATTTTGGCCGGATTCCTCTTTAAGCTGGCGGCGGTGCCCATGCATTTTTGGGCTCCCGACGCATACGAGGGCGCTCCCGCTCCGGTGACATCTTTCCTGTCGGTTGTGAGCAAAGCCGCGGGACTGGGAGCCGTTACGAGATTTTTGATGTGGGTCATCTATCCCGCAAACTCCGCTCACACACCCTGGTATTGGATTCTCGTTGTGTGCTGCGTGCTGTCCATGTTCTACGGCAACCTGACGGCGCTGTGGCAGACGAGCCTGAAGCGGATGCTGGCCTATTCCTCCATCGCCCAGGTGGGCTACATGATGATAGGTATTTTCGCGGATATGCACGCCGGCAGCGGCATGTGGGGCATACGGGGTCTCACGCTGTACGTGGCGGCATACGCCGTTATGAATACCGGCGCTTTCGCCGTTGTGACGGCTCTGGCAAAGGGCGTGGGTTCGGATAAGATTGAAGATTTTAAGGGCATGATAAAGCGCTGTCCCGTTTGCGCCGTTACCCTTACGGTGTTTTTGCTTTCCCTGGCGGGTATTCCTCCCACCGCGGGCTTTTTCGCCAAGTTTATGGTTTTCGGCGCCGCGGTGAAGGCGGGAGCCGCTTGGGAAATGGCGACACTGGCGGTTCTCGGCGTAATAAACAGCGTTATTTCGGTTTATTACTATTTCAATGTCATCCGGGTCATGTTCACCGGCGCGGATGAGAAAAAAGCGGTTGAGATATCCCGGGGCATGGTTGTCACGGTGACGGTTTTGGCGGCGGCGGCGGTGCTTTTCATCGTCTTCGCTTCTCCCATTCTGTCGGTGGCCGGGGACGCCGCCATGGGATTTATTAACTGACAGCTATAATCGGAGGCAGATTCGTAATATGGATGATATAACTCCTCAGTTGATGCCGCAGGAGCAGGCAAAACAGATATGGGCGGTGGCGTCCGAGAGAATCAAAGACAACGTCTATTCTCCCACCGTGTTCAGAGCGATCGAAGCGGGCGTCGGAGTAACCCTCGACGGCGATGAGTTCGTGGTGGGTTTCTCAAACGCCGACTCACCTCTGGCGGGACACCTCCGTTCCGCCCAGCACCTTTCCATTGTGGAAGCGGGTATCAGTTCCGTTGTGGGGCGCAAGGTCCGCCTCCGCATCATCGACGGAACAACCATCGACGCCTATATCCGCCTGAAAGAACTGCAGGCGCGCCAGAGCGACAAGAGCTTCAAGATAAGCGAAGCCCGGGAAAAACAGCGCGCCGTGGAGCGGGTTTGGGAAGATCTCGCCGAGAGAATTACCCGCCGCTACGCCAAACTTCAGGGCAGACAGTTTGCCCAGTGCCGGGCGGAGTTCCTCCTTACGGTTTTCAGCCTCATCAACGAGGTTTTCGAGCATTTCGACTACGAGAACAAGGCCGACGATATCCAGAAAAGAGCCCTTGCCCGTGTGTTCGAGCGTGTGGCAACCTCTCTGGATATTCCCAGCACCATCGTAGCCTACGAGTTCTATCGGGCCAGAGAACAAAAGCTCCTCTTCAAGGTGGAACCCACCAAGGAAGAGATAGAAAAAGGCAAGGTCTTCAAAGGATAGAACCATGCGGGAAATCGGCTGCGGCGAAATAAAGGCGAAAGTTGCGGAGGCCTGCGTGCGGGCCGCCTGTTTCCTGCCCGCGGATGTGGCTAAGGCCATATCCGAGGCGAAGGAGCGGGATACATCCGCTATCGCTCGGGGCGTCCTCGGTGAGCTGGAGGAAAACGCCGCCATCGCCCGGGAAAAGGTAGTTCCCATCTGTCAGGACACCGGTTTTACCATCGTTTTCGTTAAGATCGGCCGGGAAGTGCATATCACCGGCGGCAATCTCAACGACGCTATCGGTGAGGGTGTGGGCGAGGGCTACACCAAGGGCTACCTCCGCAAGTCCATAGTGCGGCACCCTCTGGACAGAGTAAACACCGGCGACAATACTCCCCCCTGGATAAACAC
>JAGDDM010000081.1 GCA_017958015.1 Abditibacteriota bacterium
CCTATGTCGGCGAAGGTGAACTCCGCGGTCATGTCCTGTGTCTTTTCCTCCAAGTTGAAGAAGTTCACAACCGCCTTGTCGAGATTCGGCAGGGTGTGGACGTGGACGGTTTCGTCTATGCCGTAGAAAGCGCCTTGGGTGTAGAAGGCTTTGTTGGCCTTGTAGACCTTGGTGGCGATTTTCTGGGCGTTCCAAATCACCGGGTCCGCGGACTTGCCGCCCATACCCATGTGTCGGCAGGTGCTGTAATACCACCAAAGGGCGGTGGCGTTGCGGTTGTCCTGCCGCAGGTCGATGTGGAGGTAAATGGGGGTGTCGATGCCCATGTCGTTGTAGTAGAGGGCCGCGGCACGGCGGGAAATAACATCGTCCAAGGGCTCGTTCATATACTCGTGGGCCCAGAGCTCGTCGATGCCGTCTTTTACCTTGTAGAACATATACATGGGGGTGTACCGGGGAGTGCCGGGGCCGGTTATCATGTCGTGCTGCTCAATGACCACGCCGGGGGTGTAGGCTTTGGTGGCCCGGATGTTGGCCAGAATGCCGTCGATGTGATCCTGCCGGGTCTTGGGCACGCTGTGACCGTGGTTGGGGTCGTAGCACATATGCTCGAACCAACTGCCGTCGAAGAGATACATATAGGCGCCCTTGTTGCCCAGCACCGCCAGCCGCTTCGCCAGCTCCTCACGGTACTGCTTGGAGGCAACGCAGGTGACGCCGTAGCGCTCGCCCTTCTCGTTCATGCACATGGCCTCCGCCGGGAACTGATTCGGGTCGCACCAGGGGGCAATGGGGGTGTGGAGAGCAAGTTTGTTAATGCCGTATGTCTTGCCCATCCAATCGATGAAATCGGCCAAATCCCCCAGACGGGACTCGTCCCAGCGGAAGGAACCGAAGGCGTCGTCCCAACCGGGATCCATGTAGAAGGCCTCGCAGCCCAGCTCCGCCGCCTTGGCTATCTCTATGGCCATATCCTCCCGGCGGTAATACTTCTGCCGGTTCTCGCCGGAGTCGCCCACCACCGTCCAGAGGGGATTGTCGTAGAGCTCGTTCCAGTGAACGGGAGGATTGTAACCCTTATCAAGCGCCACGCCCTTGGAGTTCATGTAACCCCGGTAGTCGTAGTAGGCGGTTTTCCAGTCGCCGTCCATGACTTTGTAGCGCATTTCGCCGAAGGTGAAGGACTCGCCCGGGTCCAGAGCGAGGGCTCCGTCCGGGTCGCCCAGCTTCCATGTACCGGCGCCGCCGAAGCGGATATATTTGTCCTTGCCGATTGTCAGCGGCTGAATGAGGGACCACTCAAGGGATTTGGGGTTGTATTTGGAGACCAGCAGAACGCTGCCGCCGGCGTACCAGGCCCAGCCTTCCGCACCCCACTGATCCGTCTTTTGGCGGTTGTACATGGGGCTCCGCATGGGAGAGAACCAATTTGTCTTGCCGAAGAACTCCCTGAGGGCGAAGTCGTTGTAGTTGCCGGTTTCCGAGTGGCGGCGGAAGGGCACGTCGCAGACTCTGTCGTCGCCCTCTTTGTTCCAACCGTCCCCCGCTCCCACTTTCTTGGTGAAGCCGCAGCGGAAGGCGGCGGTGTCGATTGTTTTCGAGGTGGGATTGGATATTGTCACCGTCTCGGTGATGACGTCCTTCTCCTTGGGGAGAGTGAAGGTCTGGGTGACGACGATGTCCCCCAGCTTGCCGGTGAAGGAAGCGGAGTTTTTCGTCACCTTGGGAGACTCCGTGAGGACAACATCCCCCTCAAGACCCCAAACATAGTCGCCGTCGGCGTAGACCTTGCCGGTTTTCGCGTCCGTGAGCCTTGCGGCGTTCAGTTTGGACGAGTAGTCAACGGTGAGACTCAACCTGCCGTTTGCGAGAACAACTGTCTTGGCGCCGCTGTCCGATTTCACACCGGCGTAGGCGGACGCCGCGCAGACGCAAATCATGAGAATGTAAGGTAATTTGTGCATATTTCCTCCGTGTCGGGAAAAGCGCCGACACCTACTTCACGTTCTTAATAATATTGAAAACTATACGTTCACACACCGGCGACTCCGCCATCCGTTCCCGGAGCCAGAGCGTGTTGATGTAGAACATACCGGAACCGTGCTTGTAGCCGCCCAGGGTAACACCGGACTGGTAGTTGCCGAAGCTGGTGTCGATGGCAACCGCGGCGATGTCGTCCGGCAGGTCCGCGTCCTGCCACATACGGTTGCGGATGACCTCCCGATAGCGGAAGTTGTCCATAATACCCTTGGGCAGCCCCTCGAAGAAGGGGTGGTCCTTCACTATGTCGGTTTTGAGGTACACCCACTCGTTGGAGTAGGCAATATAGCCCTTGTGGGGCACCGCGTCGTTCACGCAGAAGGGCTCGTGGCAGAAGAACACGCAGGTGGCGCCGCCGTTAACAAGGTTCATGACCTCCCCCAGGTTGTCTATTCTGCCGGTGGCCAGGATAAGGTCGCCCTTGGCGTAGCTGCCCCAATCCTTCACGGTAACGCCCCGCTTTTGGAGCATGGCCTTGAACTCGTCGTCCTTACCGGCCAGCACCACGGTGCGGTTGATGGCGGGGATATTCGTGTCGTAGACGTAGAACTCTTCCTCGCCGCTGGCCGCGCCGCCGCTTGTGAGGTCGAAGCGCAGTCTGTACTTACCCTCGTGAGCGCCGTTCAGAGCCACCTTCTCGGTGAAAGTGCCCTCAACAAAGCCCTTGTTGTCACCGGTGACAGTGTAGTTTATGTTTTTGTCGTATATGCGCTTGCCGTTTTCGTCGGAGATGGTGACCCGGGCGGGATAGGTGCCGGGCTTCAGCACGTCCTCATTCACGAGGGTGCCGCTTATCTCCACCTCGCCGTCGGAGGCCGCGTTCATGGGCTCCGCGAAGGCGCAGATTCGGCAGGGATAGAAGGCGTTGAAGAGAGCGTCGGTGGTACCCTTCTTGGGCTCCCGGAAGATGGTGACTATGCCCTCGCCGCTGTTACCCTGGTCGTGGCCGCCGGTGAGGGAGTAGCCGATGACATTGGGATTGGCCCGAATGGCGTTGATGCCGTAGAGCCGGTCTCTGGCCATAAGGTTGATGGAGTCCTCAAAGAAGGTTTCCTGTGTGGCGAAGGTGTCGTCAAGGTTCCACTTCGCCCAGTCGGCAACGAACCTGTCGTACTTATTCTTATAATACTTGGCGTCGGAAGCATCGGTATAGCCTATCTCCTCGAAATGGCGGGTGAGTCTGGCGAAGTCCACCGGACTGCCCACGCCGTACTCGGAAACGAAGATAGGCACATTCCGGGGATTCATGAACCGGAACTCGTCCTGCACTTCCTTTGTCTGGGGCAGAACTCTGTAAGGATGCATATCATCCATGTCGCCTCGCCACTGTGTGTCGCCGGGGTTTGCGTAGACCGGCGGATTCGCGAAGTCGCAAACGGTGGTGAAGAGAGCAAAGGTCTCCGGCTTGTCCTTTTCGGAGGTACCGTAGGACCAGGGGCCGCAGGGGTTATGGTAGAAATCGAAGCCCTTGGCGAAAACGTAGTCGCCGATGGTAAAATCTATCATGGTGGAGTCGCTCCAGGCCTCGCCGTGGCAGCCCACGGAGAGGTATACCTTGTCACCGGCGTTCAAATTGAGGTTGCCGGACCACTCGCAGGAGTTCTTGGCGCCCTCAACGTTGATAAAGCCCTTGAAGAGCTGCTGTCCGCCGTATGTTATGGTCACGTCCGAGGTGGTGGGCTTGTCGCAGAGGCCTCTGAAGCGGGCGGTAACCGGATAACTGCCCGCGGCGGGAGCGGTAAATACGGCAACCGCGTCCTTATCGATTGAGGGATGCATGCTTATGCACCGAGGGGGAATATGGCCGTCGGCGAGGTTCCACACGTTGTCGCTGTTGTTGAAGTTCACCGATGGGACGGAGGTGCCCTGATTGTTCATGGTTTCCTCGCCCTTGAAGCTCTTTGTGTAGCCCCGGACGTGGAAGTCGCCGGAGTTCAGAATGCAGACTCTGTCTTGATCCAGCTCCCGAACCCAAGGCAGACAGCCCAGAGCGTTGTTGTAGATGGGATCGAAGACGTTTTCGTTCAAAATACCCCAGATGACCACGCAGGGGTGGTTCCGGTCCCGGAGAATCATGGCTGCGGTCTCGTTTTCCCAGCGGGTGAGCATGGCCTCGTTGCCCATGCGGGTTGTGTCCTTGAGACCGATGCCCAAAAGCCAAGAGGCCATGCACTCGTCGTAGACCATAAGACCCAACTCGTCGGCCAGATCAAGGAGATAGCGGCGAGGCATACCCCGAATGAAGCGGACGCAGTTGAAGCCCATGGTTTTGAAGCGGTAGAAGTCGCCCCGGGTGTATTCCTCGGTGGTGGGCACGATTCGACCCACGGGGCTCTCCTCGCCGATGTGGTTGCTCTTAAGGTATATGCGCTTGCCGTTCAGGCGGAAGGTGCTGCCGTCGAAAAGAAACTCCCGGAAGCCGCAGTTGGTGGTGTAGGTGTCCTTGGCGGTGGAGTCGTTGAAGTCGGACTCAACCCGCACCGTATAGAGGTTGGGACTCTCGATGCCCCAGAGTTTGGGGTTGTCAACTTTGAGGGTAAACTCGGCGTCGCTGTCTCCCGCGGCGGCGGTGGCGCTTTCGGAAATCTCGTCAACCACCTGACCCCGGGCCGGGGCGATTGAGCATGTAATCTTGCCCTTATACATATCCTTGCCGTCGTTCCTGAGATACACTTTCACCTTCACGTCCCCGGTGCGCATGTTCGGAATAACGTGGGCGTCGGTTATACGCACGGTGGGGCTTTCCAAAAGCTCCACGGAGTCGTAGAAACCGCCGTAGTGGTGGGTGGGAACCTCGTTGATCTCAAGGCCTTCCTTTTGGTCGGCGGTGGGAATGAAGATACGGCAGGCAAGAAGGTTCTCGCCGGACTTTAAGGCGTCGGTGACGTCCACGGTGAACATCTGTTCGGGAGTCTCGTGGGTAATAAGCTCCTTGCCGTTCAGGTAGACGGTTACGCGCCAGTCCGCCTCCCAGAAGCGGAGGTGATAGCGGATGCCGGATTCGGCGTTCTTCGCCACGCTGAACTTTTTGTAGTACCAAGAGGCTCCTCTGTAACCGGGGTAGACTTCCGTCACGGTGCCGGGCACCCTGGTGGGCGAAGCTTCGCCGGTAACGGACGCGCCCCAGCCCTGTTCCCTGCCGATGTTGTCTTCGTCCTTGGAAATGAGCCAGTCGGTGCCGTCAAGGCTTGTTACCTTCGAGGCCTGGACGGCGCAGATAATCGTGAGGGAAAGAATTACCGCGGTTATTAGTTTCTTCATGGGAAACCTCCTGTTTGTGATACTTTAATGATACAATAAATCAAAAGTTTACGCAATAAGGGCGTCGATGATGTTAAGCAGAATCCGCTCCGCCACCGGGGAGATGCCTATCTCCTCCCGAATCCGCAGGGCGTTGATGTAAAACATGCCGGCGCCGTGTTTGTAGCCGCCCAAAGTGACGCCGCAGCCGTAGCCGTTGCTTGTGTTGAAACCCACGGCGGCAAGGTCGTCGGGAGTGGCGCCGCCCTTCCACCAGAAGCTCCGCAGAACTTCACGGTAGCGGAAAGCGTCCATAAGGCCGGTGGGCAAGCCCTTGAAGAAGGGGTGGTTCGCCATGGCGGTGTCGTCCTTGTGGTAGAGCCACATGTCGGCGTGAACAAACTTGCCCACTCCCGGCACCTCCGGCTTTTCGTTTA
>JAGDDM010000082.1 GCA_017958015.1 Abditibacteriota bacterium
ACACCGTATAATAAAATCGACTCGGCGTTGGAACAACTCGATAAAAGACTCTCCGACGAACTGTTTGAGGCGGTAGCGAAGATTGACGACTACGCTTTTGAGCGTTTGGTAACAAAACTTGTGGAGAAAATGGGGTACGGTTCGCTTACCAAAGTAACGAAGAAATCCGGCGACGGCGGTATAGACGGTATCGTAAACGGCGATAAGTTCGGATTCGATAAGGTGTGTATTCAAGCCAAGCATTGGCAATCGGACAGCAGCGTCGGAAGTCCGGAAATAAGAAACTTTTCGGGTTCTTTGGACGTTTATCAAGCGAAGAAGGGTGTGTTTATAACAACAGCCAAATTCTCCAAGAGTGCCAGAGACGAGGTGAAGCGGATAAACGGTCCGAACAAAACAATCGCGCTTGTGGACGGCAACAGATTAATAGACCTTATGATTGAACACAACCTCGGCGTTTTTGTATCGAGGACATATGAGGTAAAAACCATAGACACGGACTTCTTTGATGAGGGGCTTTCGGAGTAAGATATGAAACAAAATATCATCGCCATTGACGGGCCGGCGGGTGTGGGCAAGAGCACCGTCGCCAGGCGTTTGGCTCGGCGGCTGGGTCTCATCTACATCGACACCGGCGCCATGTACCGCACGGTGGCGCTGGCGGCGGACAGGGCGAAGATAGGCGAGTTCACCGACGAGACCATGGCTCCCCTGATGTCGAAGATACGTATATCCTTCACCGACGACTCCCGGGTTCTTCTCCATGGCGAGGACGTGGCCCAATACATCCGCTCGGCGCGGATAACGGATCTCTCCTCCAAGGTCAGCGCCGTTCCGGTTGTGCGCGAGGGTCTGGTGGCTCTCCAGCGGAAGCTTGGCGCCAAGGGGGGCATCGTCATGGAGGGCAGGGACATCGGCACCGTTGTGTTCCCGGACGCCGGCTGTAAAATCTTCCTCACCGCATCCCCTGAGGAGCGGGCAAAGCGCCGCCGGGACCAGCTCATCTCCATGGGCAAGGAGGCGGACTACGACGAGATTTTGCGGGACATGAAAATCCGCGACGAGCGGGACCGCACCCGGAAAACCGGCCCCCTGATTCAGGCCGAGGACGCCCACCTCATCGTCACCGACGGCTACACAATCGACGACACCATCGCGGAAATCGTTAAGATTTACAAGGCGTCGAAATGAGAAACAAAGTTCTCGCCTACGCCAAGGAAACCTACGGCACGGAGCCGGAATACCTGTGGGAGAGGTATCCGGACTGCGCCGTTCTGCGCCGCCGGGACAACCGCAAGTGGTACGGCATAATCATGACCGTGAAGCGGTGCAAGCTGGGCCTTAAGGGCGGGGAAAACGCGGATGTTTTGAACGTGAAAATAGGGGAGACGGGCCTGCGGGACGCCCTTATCGACAACCGGGGCATATTCAGGGCCTACCACATGGCCGCGGGAACCTGGGTGTCGATTATTCTGGACGGCACCGTGGACATGAAAGAAATATCCGACCTTATGGACATCAGCTACCTGGCGGTGGCCGACAAAAGGAAAACGAAATGAACGTACTTTACGGTATAGGAAAAAATCTCTGCGCCGGAGCGTGCAAGCTCTGGGGACACTGGCAGGTGATAGGCGCCGACAACGTGCCGAAAACCGGCGGTGTGCTCCTCTGCGGCAACCACATCAGCTATATGGACCCGCCGGCGCTGGGGGCGGGCTGCCGCCGTCAGGTGCATTTCATGGCAAAGGAGCCCCTCTTTAGGGTGCCGGTGCTGGGGTACCTCATCCGCAAAGTGGGGGCCTTTCCGGTTCACCAAAACTCCGCCGACAGAGCGGCTCTCAAGACAGCCATCGAGTATCTTAAGGCCGGCGAAGTGGTGGGCATGTTCCCCGAGGGACGGCGCCGCTTCGACGGCAAGCTGGGCAAACCCCTGCCCGGCGCGGCAATGATTGTTCTTCGAGCCGGGGTCCCCGTTGTTCCCGTGGCCCTCATCGGCACCGACAAACTTCTGCCGCCGCACTCCTCCACACTGAAGTCCTCCCGCATTAAGGTGGCCTACGGCAAACCCATCACCTTCGACGATTTGAAAGACCTCCCGGGCCGAGAGCCCATGGACGCCGCCGGCGAGCGAATCATGTCCGCCATCGGCGAGTTGATAGAAGAACATAAATAATCGAATGCCCCGCTTTTTAGCGGGGCTGTTCAATTAGGGGTCAGGGGCCAGGTGTCAGGGGTCAGCGGTGGTGTTTCGCTGTCGCGAAACGGATTATATAACCCACATTGCGGGGTCGGTTGGTAGAATCCGCCGCCTTTGGCGGCACATTCCCCGGCACCTGAAACCCGGCACCCGGCACCTTTAATTATTCCAACGTTATATCATACACGCCCTCATAAAGTTCGCTGCCTTCGATGACGGCGCAGGTGTCCTTGGGGACGGTGAGTTCCACACAGAGCTTGTCGTCCTCTTTTTTGGCGTTAATGACGATTTCGCCGTGGGGTGTGGGGACGATGCCCTTGGCCCAGTCCAGAGTCTCAAGGCAGGGTTTCACCTCAAACTTGGCAAAGCCCGGCTCGATGGGCACGATGCCGAACACCGCCGCGGGGAGGGAGTAGGCGGGGGTGGCGGACCAGGCGTGGCAGAAGCTGCGGCTCTCGATGTTGGTGATGTTGGAGTTCATCAGCAGCTCCCAGCAGGTGCTTGTGTCCATGTCGGTCATGATTTTCCAGGATTCCCGGGTAATCTTTACGGCCGCTTCGGGCTTGCCGGCCATGAGGAGCGCCTGAATGACGAAGGTCATGGCGAAGGGTGTGCAGATGTCCACAAAGCCCTTTTCCCGGTTCTCGATGTAGCGTTCAAAGACGGACTTTTCCGAGGGGCGGATCACGTCGGAGAGGTAAGCCAGTGTCTGCACCTGCCGGCTCACCACCTTGCTCCGAACGCCGTCGCTGTGTATGGAGTCGATGTAGACTTTGCGGCGGTTGTTCTTCAGGTGCTTGTTCACCGCCTTTTTCAGTTCCTCCGCCCGCTTGTCCAGCTCCGCGCCGTCGTCATCCTTGCCCAGGAACCGGGCGCACTCCGCGGCTTTCCGCAGAGCCATAATGAGGAGCATGTTCTGGTGAGTCACCACGCCGCTGTCGGGGGTGTCCATGGGGGCCCAGTCGAAGAGGTTCCAGGCGGCGATGTCGAAGAGGCCGTCCTTGTTGATATACAGTTTGTCGATGTTGTCGCACTGCAGTTTCACCGCCGGGTATATCTCCTCCAGGAAATCTTTGTCGCCGGTGTAGAGGTAGTATTCGTAGCAGCCGATGGACCACATGAGCGACCAGGCGGGAATGATGTTCACCCAGCCGCTGGGGACCTGGCTCTCAACCATGGGGGAGCGCTTCAGGCTCTCCGCCGCCAGCCGGAAGCAGCGCCGGGACAGTCTGTACTCGCCGAAGGCGTAGTAGGTGAAAAGGCTTTCCGTGTCGGAGTCGCCCACCCAGAAGGTTTGCTCGTAGGTGGGGCAGTCCACGTATGTGTCCTCGCTGCAGAGGCGGATGGTGTTCAGGGACATGCGGTGAATCTCGTTCAGCACGTAGTCGCTGCAGAGGAACTTGCCCTTTTGGGTGTAGGGGAAAAGACTCTCGTTCACGCGGAACATCTTCACCTTCACCGGGTCCTTGGCGCCCTTGGGGAAGCGGAAGGTGAGGACGCCGTAGCGCATGCCCCGTCTGATGGGCGACCGGTGGCGCTGCCAACCTTTCCGGGTGGTGTAGCGGAAGGTGTCGTTGGCGGCGAAGGAGTTGCGGATGGTGTCGCCGGAGATGAACTCGTAGGCGTAGAAGTCGAACACAACCCCCTCGGGAGCGCAGATGTCGAACTCCAAAAAGCCGGAGCGAATCTGCCCGAAGTCGAGGGTGACTTCCGTGTCATGTTTTGAGGGATATATAAGGGCGACGTCCTCGGAGGCGGTGCAGAGGGACTCGATGTCGGCGGTTTTCGCCTCGAGCACAAGTTCCTCCGCTTCCGTGGAGTCGGTGTAGACGTTTTCCGGGTAGAAATCTTTGTACTCCACCGCTTTGAACCGGGAGTTTGCCTTGATTCCCTCGGCGGAGACATCGGCCCAGTCCTCGAAGAACTCCTTGTCGTCGAAGGTCACGGCCCAGGTGCTGTCCGCGGGAATCTCCTCGCTGTGGTAGGGCGCCGCCACCGCGAAGGGCATGTCGCTTCCGTCCACCGGGTTTGCGAACTTAAGGGAACCCTTGTCGTAGTCCAGCATGACGTTAAAGCCGTTCTCGTGCCACTTGCCGGAGTTGTCCTCGGGACGGGCCTTGTAACAGTTGAAGGCGGCGATGTGCTTGCCGGCGGAGAGCTTTATGCCCTTGCGGAGAGTGTCGAAGTCCGCCGGCTCGTTGTCTATCTTTATTGCCGGGTAGCCGTAGTGGATGGGGGCGATTTTGACAACCATGTTCCGGGAGCACTCAAATCCCAGGGCGATGATGCCGTCGTGGACGTAGGGATTGTCCATGGTGTCGCCGGGGAGGAAGTAGGGCTGCATGTCGAAGCCCATGGCGTGTTTCGGGGGACGCACCGAGCGGAGGGAGCGGACCCGCAGGGGATATTCCGGCTTGTAGGTGAGGAAGGGAATGTCCCGTTCCGACAGAGTCGTCCATGGAGCGTCCTTTACGATGTCCGGCTTTTCCCACTTGGAGTCGTTGTATTCCGGGTTCATCCAATTCACAAGGTCCTTCCGGGCGTCGAAGACTTCCGTCCAACCTTGCTGGCAGGAGATGCGGGGGACGTTGGTGCCGTATGCCGGGTTCACCGCCATTTTCCAACTCTTGTCGCCGGTGCGGCAGATGACTTTGTCCTTGCTCTTTACCTCTGCTATGAGGCCTCCCCGCTGCATTACGCTTTGGAATGTGGAACAGCCGTGGGAGATGACTTGAACCGCCACAACGTTCTTGCCCCGGCGGACGTACGGGGTTATGTCGTAGGTGTCAAGACGGGTGTTTGAGGCGAAGGAACGCACGGGACCGTGCCCCACAAAGGCGCCGTTCACGTACAGCTGATAGCGGTTGTCCGCGCCTATTGTGAGGCTTACGTTGCCGGCGGTGTGGGTGAAACTTCCCCGAGCCGCCACGACGAGATGTTTCGGGGGCTTGTTGTTAAGCCAGATCCAGTGTGTCTTTTCGGAAATCATTGTGGGTGCTCCTGTTTTTTTATTATATCGGGCTTTATAATCCGTTTCGCGAAGCGAAACACCCCGCCCGATAACCTCATCAAATAACTTCTATTCCAAAATTATATCGTAATTTCCCTCAAACAACTCTTCATCCTCTATCACCGCCACGGTGCCCGGCGGCACGTTCAGCTCGATTCGGAGTTTGTTTCCGCTTGCTTTTTCGACGTTTACGGCGATTTCCCCGTTGGGTGTGGGCACAATGCCCTTTGCCCACTCAAGGGTCTCCAAGCAGGGCTTCACGGTAAACTTCTTGAAGCCGGGCTCGAGGGGCATAACTCCCAGCACCGCCGCGGGCATTGTAAACGCCGGGGTTGCGGAGTAGGCCTGGCAGTAGCTGCGGCTCTCAACGTTCAGAAGTCCCGATGTGGGCAAAAACTCCCAGCAGGTGCCGGTGTCCGCGTCGGTGATGATGCGCCAGGTGTCCCGGGTGATTCGTATGGCCGCCTCCGGCTTGCCCGCTTTCAGTAGCGCCTCTATCAAGACCGTCATGGCGAAGGGGGTTCCGAAGTCTATAAAACCCTTTCTGCCCTTTTCGATGTACTTGCGGAAGATTGACCGCTCCGAGGGCTTTATCACGTCGGCCAGGTAGGCCAGAGTTTGGGTCTGCCGGCTCACCGTCTTGCTCCGACCGCCGTCCTCGCGAATCGAGTCGATGTATATCCGGCGGCGGTTGTCCCGCAGGTGCTTGTTCACCGCCTTTTTCAGACTGTCCGCCCGCCTCGCGAACTCCGCCGCGTCATCGTCAAGGCCCAGAACCCGGGCGGTTTCCGCCGCCTTGCGGAGAGTCATGATAAGCAAAAGGTTTTGGTGGGTGACGACACCCTTGTCGGGAGTGTCCATCTTGGCCCAGTCGAAGAAGTTCCAGGCGGCAATCTCAAAGAGCCCGTTTCCGTTTATGAATCTCTCGTTTATGTTGTCCAGCTGCTTTTTGATGTGGGGGTACATCTCCGCCAGGAAAGATGTGTTGCCGGTGTACATGTAGTGCTCGTAACAGCCCATGGACCACATGAATGACCAGGCGGGGATGATATTCCGCCAGCCGCTGGGGACCTGGCTCTCCACCATGGGGGAGCGGTTCAGGCTCTCCGCCGCCAGACGGAAACAGCGCTCCGCCAAGCGGTATTCCCCGAAGGCCGTGTAGGCGAAAAGGCTCGATCCCTTGGAGTCGCCCACCCAGAAAGTCTGCTCGAAGGTGGGGCAGTCAACGTAGGTGTCCTCGCTGCAGGTTCGGAGTGTTCGGAGACAGGTGTTGTATATCTCATTCAGTACATAGTCGCTTGAGAGGAACCGGCCCTTTTGGGTGTAGGGGAAAAGGCTCTCGTTTACGTGAAAATCTTTGATTATTACCGACTCTCCGATTCCCTTGGGGAAGCGGAAGGTGAGGACGCCGTAGCGGACTCCCCGGCGAACCGGCGAGCGGTGGCGCTGAAGCCCCTCGGCGGTGATGTAGCGCAGGGTGTTGTTCACCACTCTCGTGTGGCGGATGGTGTCGCCGGAGATGAACTCGTAGCCGTAGAAGTCAACCGTAACTCCCTTGGGGGCGATGAGCTCGAACTCGAGGTAACCGGAGCGGACGGAGCCGAAATCCACCGTGACTTCCGTATCGCGCTTTCCGGGGTATATAACCGCGCCGTCTTCCGAGGG
The DNA here is from genome assembly GCA_017958015.1 of Abditibacteriota bacterium. GTDB lineage: Bacteria > Armatimonadota > UBA5829 > UBA5829 > UBA5829 > RGIG10368. The sequence continues at coordinate 6,873 of JAGDDM010000082.1, forward strand.
GACGCAGAGAGATTCGATGTTTTCGACCTTGGGCTCATCCTCATATTCCGTTGCCTCAACCACGTCGCCGAACACAATCTCCGGGAAAATATCTTTGCCGTCCACGACTTTGAACTTGGGATTGGACTTCACGCCCTCGAAATCCACCTTTGCCCAGTCCTCAAAAAGTCGCGAGTCGTCGAAATCCACCGCCCAAATACGCTCGCAGAGACTGTCGTCGTGGTAGGGAGCGGCGATGGCGAAGGGGGTGTCCGAGCCGTCAAGGGGGTTTGTGAACCTGATTGAGCCCCGATTGTAGTCGAACATCACCGTGAAACCGTTGTCGTGCCAACGGGAACACTTCGCTCCCGGGGCGGCTTTGCAGCAGTTGACGGCGAAGATGTGCTTTCCGGCGCCCAGTTTCACGCCCATTCGCAGAGTTTCGGCGTCAATGGGCTCATTGTCAATCTTCAGAGCCGGGTAGTTGTAGTGGAGCGTGGCGATTTTGACCGTCATGGCTTTGGCGCACTCAAAGCCCATGGCGATGATGCCGTCGTGGGCGCTGGGTTCGTCGTCGGTGACTCCCGGCAGGAAATAGACCGAGGAGTCGAAGCCCAGGGCGTGCTTGGGGGGTGTGACGGCGCGAAGGGAACGCACCCTGAGGGGGTATTCCGGTTTGTATGTGAGGTGGGGAATGTCCCGGGGGGAAAGGCTTGTCCAGGGACCGTCCTCCACCATGTCCGGAGTCTCCCACTTTGAGTCGTTGTACTCCCTGTGGGTCCAACCGGCGAGGTCTTTACGGGCGTCGAAGGTTTCCGTCCAAGACTGCTGGCCGGAGATGCGGGGGACGTTTGTCGAATAGGCCTCGTTTCGGGTCATCTTCCATTCTTTGCCGGTGGCGCAGAGGACTTTGCCCCCGCACACAACCTCGGCGATGAGACCGCCGCGGATCGCGATGTTTTTGAAAGTGGAGCAGCCGTGGTACATAACCTGTACCGCTATCGTGTTTTTGCCCCGGCGGAGGTACTCGGTGATGTCGTAGGTGTCGAGACGGGTATTCTCCGGGAAAGAGCGAAGGGGGCCGTGACCAACGAACACCCCGTTCACGTAGAGCTGATAGAGGGTGTCCGCGCCGATTACAAGGCTCGCCTCACCTGAAGTGTAGGTGAAGCAACCCCGGGCGGCGAGTACGAGGTTTTTTTGGGGATAGCGGTTCAGCCAAATCCATTTCGCGTTGTTCAACATAGATGTATTTCCGATAACCTAAAACCTAATCGGATTCGATTTTATTCCAACGTAATATCGTAAATGCCCGCGTCCAATTCCTTCCCCTCCGCCACGGCGGTTGTGCCTTCCGGCACGGTGAGTTCCATGGCGATTTTGTTTCCCTCGAATTTGCGGACGTTCACGACGATTTCGCCGTAGGGTGTGGGGACGATGCCCTTTGCCCAGGTGAGGGTCTCCATGCAGGGCTTCACGTTGAACTTCTTAAAGCCCGGCTCTATGGGGGTGACGCCCAGCACCGCCGCCGGGAGAGTGAATGCCGGTGTGGCGGACCAGGCGTGGCAGAAACTGCGGCTTTCCAAATTGCTGAAACTGTGGGTGGGGAACATTTCCCAGCAGGAGCCGCTGTCGTTGTCCGTCATGACTTGCCATTGATCCCGGGTAATCTTTATCGCCGCCTCGGGCTTGGAAGCCTTGAGGAGCGCCTCAATCACGAATGTCATGGCGAAGGGGCTGCCCACGTCCACGAAGCCCTCGGGGGCCTTTTCGACGCAGTTCTCGAAGAACTCCTTTTCACCGGGCTTAATGATGTCCGCCAGATAGGCCAGCGTCTGGTTGTGGCGGCTCACGGTTTTGCTTCGGACGCCGTCCTCGTGTACGGAGTCGATGTAGGTCTTGCCCTTTTTAAGGTGCTTGTTGACGGCTTTCGCCAGATTTTCCGCCCGCTTGTCCAGTTCCTTGCCGTCCTTGGCGAAACCGAGAATCCGGGCGCACTCGGCGCCTTTGCGCAGAGCCCGGACGAGGAGAATGTTCTGGTGGGTCACAACGCCCTTATCGGGGTTGTCCATGGGGGTCCAGTCAAGGAAGTTCCAAGCGGCGATCTCGAAGAGACCGTCCTTATTCATGAAAAGTTTGTCTATGTTGTCAAGCTGTTTCTTGACCGCCGGGTACATCTCCGCCAAGAAGTCTCTGTCGCCGGAGTGGAGGTAGTATTCGTAACAGCCCATGGACCACAGCAGGGAGAATGAGGGGATAATATTTTGCCACGCGCTGGGGACCTGGCTTTCGGCGATGGGGGAGCGGTTTAGGGACTCCGCCACCAGGCGGAAGCAGCGCTTCGCCAGCCGGTATTCACCGAAGGCGTAGTAGGTGAAAAGGCTCTCCGCTCGGGAGTCGCCCACCCAGAAGGTCTGCTCGTAGGTGGGACAGTCAACATAGGTATCCTCGCTGCAGAGTTTTATCGTATTCAGGGACATCCGGTAAATGTCGTTGAGGACGTAGTCGCTGCAGATGAACTTGCCCTTGTGGGTGTAGGGGAAAAGGCTCTCGTTGATTCGGAAGGTCTTTATCCGCACCGGCTCCTTGGCTCCCTTGGGGAAGCGGAAAGTGAGGATGCCGTAGCGGGTGCCTCGGCGGATGGGGGAGCGGTGGCGCTGCCAGCCCTTGGCCGCGGTGTAGCGGAAGGAGGGGTAGGCGGCGTCGATTCTGCGTATTTCGCCGCCGACGGAGATGTATTCGTAGGAGGAGTAGTCAATCACAACCCCCGCGGGAGCGCAGAGCTCGAACTCGATGAAACCGGAGCGTATCTGCCCGAAGTCGAGGGTGACTTCCGTGTCGTCCTTGGCGGGGTATATAACCGCCGCGTCGTCGGCTGCGGTGCAGAGGGCGTTTATGTTCTCCGCCTTGGGCATTGTGTCCGTCTCCCGGGCCTCAAAGGTGTCCGCGTGGGGGTTGCCCCGGTGGGTGTCCTCCGGCTTTACGGTGACAAAACGCTTGTTGTTTTTTACGCCCTCAAGGGATACGTCTTTCCAGTCCTCAAAGAGGAGGCTGTCGTCGAAGGGGACGAAGAAGTTGTTGTCGGTTATGATTTTCGGGTCGTGATAGAGGGCGGCAATCGATATGGGCGAGTCGTCGAAAGTTATATTGCCCTTGTCGTAGTCGAAGACGGCGGTGAAGCCGTTGTCGTGGAGAGTGCCCGCGTTGTCGGTGGGTTTGGCTTTGTAGAGGTTGAAGGCGATGATGTGGTTGCCGGCGGAGAGTTTGACTCCCTCCGCGAGTTTCTTTTCGGCGATAAGTTTGTTGTCCAGCTTAATTGCCGGTATTCCGAAATTGTGGTGAATGGAGGAGACGCTCACGTTCATGCTTCGGGAGCACCGGAAAGCCACCGCCACGATGCCGTCGTGGGCAAAGCGGTTGGCGGTTTTGTCCCCGGGCAGGAAATAGGGCCTTATCTCGCAGCCGATGACGTGCCTGGGCGGCCGCACGGAGCGCACCGAGCGCACCCGAACCGGGTACTCCGGCTTGTAGGTGAGGAAGGGTATATCCCGCTCCGAAAGACCGGTCCAGGGGCCGTCCTTCACAACTTCCGGCTTCTCCCATTTGGAGTCGTTGTACTCCGGGTTCATCCAGCCCGTAAGGTCCTGCCGGGCGTCGAAGAACTCAACCCAACTTTGCTGGCAGGAGATGGGGGGAACGTCCGCGGCGTAGGCGGTGTTTCGGGCCATCTTCCAATTTTTGTCGCCGGTGGCAAGGAGAACTTTGTCCTTGTTTTTCACCTCGACGATGAGGCCGCCGCGTCCGTTGATGTATTGGAAAGTGCCCCGGTCGAAGAAGCGGACCTGAACCGCAACCAGGTTTTTGCCCCGGCGGAGGAAGGGCGTTATGTCGTAGGTGTCGAGGCGGGTGTTCGACGCGAAGGAGCGCACGGGGCCGTGGCCCACAAAGACGCCGTTTACGTAGAGCTGATAGCGGGTGTCCGCGCCGATTGTCAGCGACGCGTCCCCGGAGGTGTAATTAAAGACTCCCCGAGCGGCGATATACAGATTTTTTTGGGGTAAGTTATTCAGCCAAATCCACTTTGTTGTTTTCGAGAGCATATATGTTTCCTTGAGGGAATAGGGGTTAGGGAATAGGGAATAGGGGATGTGTTCGCTTCGCGAACGATTTATACAACTTATCGATTACGCGGACTATTCCCTTTTCCCTTTTCCCTCTTCCCTAAAGCCTTTCAATATTAGACTATCTATGTATAATTATAAACCGTTTTCCGCCGAATTGTAAACCTTTTTCGATATTTCTTGAAGATTTGCCGTTTGTATGCTAATATATATACAGGGAATGTTTCGCGAAAACCGCCGTTTCCCGAACGAAGATATGTATAACAAGTATAAGATATTCACATGGGGTTGTCAGATGAACGAGGACGACTCCGCTCAAATCGACGCTCTTTTGCGGAGCCGGGGCATGACTCCCACGGACCTTGACGAGGAGGCGGACGTGGCCGTTCTCGTCACCTGTTCCGTGCGGGAGAAGCCGGAGAACAAGGCCAAGAGTAAACTGGGGGAACTTAAGATTATAAAAGAGAGCCGCCCCCATATGATAATCGGCGTCTGCGGCTGTATGGCCCAGCGCGAGGGCAAACGCCTCCGCAGGGGCCGTCCCTACATCGACTTTGTGATAGGCACCGCCGGCATAGGCGAACTGCCCGTTGTTCTTGACAGGATCGAGGGCGAGCGGGGCTTTAGGACCGTTTTGGATTTGCCGACGGACGCCGGGGGCGAACTTCCTCTGCCGGCCCGTGTTTCCAATCCCAAGCCGGCCCTCAAAGAGTTCGTGCCCATTATGTACGGCTGCAACAACTTCTGCGCCTACTGCGTGGTGCCCTATGTGCGGGGCAGGGAGCGGAGCCGCCGCCCGGAGGATATCGTAAACGAGATTAAGTATCTGGCGGAGCGGGGCACCGAAGAGGTGACCCTTCTGGGTCAGAACGTGAACAGCTACGGCGCCACAGCGGATTTCGACACCGATTTCGCCGACCTTCTGGCTATGGTAAACGACGTGGAGGGCATCGAGCGCGTACGCTTCACCACATCCCACCCCAAGGACCTTTCCGACAGGGTGATAAAGGCCATGGCGGAGCTGCCCAAGGTCTGCGAGCATATTCATCTGGCGGTGCAGTCCGGGGACGACGACACATTAAAGGCTATGAACCGGGGCTACACCGCGGACCGGCTTCGGGAGCGGATAGGAGCTCTTCGGGCGGTCGTTCCGGATGTGGCCGTAACCACCGATTTCCTCATAGGCTTCCCCGGGGAGACGGAGGAGGGCCTTGAGCGGACTCTGGCTTTCGCGGAGGAAATTCGCTTCGACGGCGCCTTTATGTTCTCCTACAACATCATTCCCGGCACGGCGGCGGAGAAGATGACGGGCCACATGACGATGCCGGAGAAGAACAGGCGGCTTGAGCGCCTCATCGAGATTCAAAACCGCATTACATGCGAGATAAACCGGTCCCGGGTGGGGGATGTGTTCGAGGTTCTGGTGGACGGAGCGTCGAAGGACGGGGATATGGTGTCCGGATTTACCCGGCAGAACAAGATTGTGAATTTCCCCGGAAGCAAAGATTTGATAGGCAGGCTCGTGAAAGTGAAAATAACCGAAGGCAGACTTTTCGGGTTTATGGGTGAGATGATATGAGAAGTCCCGCGAAGAAAAAACCGACTCTTGAGGAGCAGTACGAGCGGATAAAAGCGGAACATCCGGGAACGATTCTCATGTTCCGCTTGGGTGACTTCTTCGAGATGTTCAACGAGGACGCGGAGATCGCGGCCAAGGAGCTTGAGCTTACCCTCACATCCCGATCCCAGGGCTACAAGGCGGAGGCGCCCATGTGCGGCTTTCCGCACCACGCCATCGACAAGCACCTCGCCAAGTTGGTGTCAAAGGGCTACAAGGTGGCGGTCTGCGACCAGTTGGAGACTCCCAAAAAGGGTCAGATTGTGAAGCGGGGCGTCACGAGAGTGGTCTCCGCCGGCACGGTCACAAGCGACGACATGCTCACTTCCGACGCCAACAACTATTTGAGCGCCATCGCCTCCGAGGGAGACGCCCGGGCGGTGGCTTCCGTGGACGTGTCCACCGGCGAGTTCGCCGTGACGGAAACGGAGAGCACCCGGAAACTCATGGACGAGATAGGCCGCCTTTCCCCGGCGGAGGTGCTCCTTGAGGAGATAAACATCGACCTCAGAGACGACATCAAGCGGGCGGCGGACAGCGCCGTCACCGTGGAGGATTTCGGCTCCGGTCTCTCCCCTCGGGAAGTGCTCCTTAACCACTTCAAAACCGGCTCCCTCCGGGGTTTCGGGGCGGAGGATTTGACCGCGGGCCTGAAGGCGGCGGCCATGGCTCTGCGGTATGTGGAGAAAATGAACCCGGCGGTGATGGAGTCAATCACTTCGCTGTCGGTTTACACCACCGAGGATTTTATGATTCTCGACGGCGCCGCCCGGCGTAATCTGGAGCTGACGGAGTCGCTGGCCGACGGCAAAAAGAGCGCCGGTCTCTATTCCGTTATGGACCGCACTCTGACGGCCCCCGGCGCCAGACTTTTACGGCGGCAGATAGACCGTCCCATGATCGACCCGGAAAAGATTAACCGCCGCCTTGACGCGGTGACGGAACTTTACGAGTCCACCATGCTCCGGGAGGGCATCCGGGACGCTTTGAACGGCGTTCGGGACATGGAGCGGCTCACCGGCTCCGTTGTGGCCGGCACCGCCTCCGCTCGGGACATGCTTGCCCTGGGCAGATCTCTTGAGCGGGTTCCCGCCCTAATGGCCCACATGGACAGGGCCGAGGCGAAGCGGCTTGTTACCCTCCGCAAGGCCATGGAGAACCTCGAGGACGTAACATCTCTCATAAACGACGCCATAAATCCCGACGCGCCCCTCAATATGAAAGACGGGGGCATGATCAGGGACGGCTACAACGAACAGTTGGACGAGTATCGGGACCTTGCCCGGAACGGCAAACTGCGCATACTCGAGAGCGAGGAAGCGGAGCGGGAACGCACCGGCATCAAAAACCTTAAGATTAAATACAACTCCGTTTTCGGCTACTACATCGAGGTGAGCAGGGGCAACCTCTCCCTGGTGCCGGAAAACTACATTCGCAAACAGACTCTTGTGAACGCCGAGCGGTTCATCACCCCCGAAATAAAGGAGCTGGAGGAGAAGATTCTGGGGGCCAACGACAAGGCTCTCGCTCTGGAAGCGGAGCTGTTCCGCGAGGTTCGGGAGAAAGTGGCCGATCAGGGGCTGCGCATATCCAAAGTGGCCAAAGCCTTGGCGGAGACGGATCTCCTGTCGGCTCTGGCGGAAGTGGCCCGGGAGAAGTCCTGGGTGCGTCCCACCGTGAACGACGACGATGCCCTCGTGATTAAAAACGGCCGCCACCCCATTGTGGAGCATTTCCTCACGGAGCGGTTCGTGCCCAACGACACCACGGTGAACACCCGGGATCAGCGAATGCTCATCATCACCGGCCCCAACATGGCGGGTAAGTCCACATATCTGCGGCAGGTGGCGGTGATTGTTTTGCTGGCCCAGATAGGCTCCTACGTGCCGGCGGACAGCGCGGTGATAGGCGTCTGCGACAGGATTTTCACCCGTGTGGGCGCCCACGACGAACTTGCCGGCGGCCAGAGTACCTTTATGGTGGAGATGAACGAGACCGCCAACATTCTGAACAACGCCACGGATCGGAGTCTTATCGTCCTCGACGAGATAGGCAGAGGCACTTCCACCTACGACGGTCTGTCAATCGCCTGGGCGGTGGCGGAGCAGCTCTGCGACATGGGATGCCGAACCCTTTTCGCCACCCACTACCACCACCTGAACGAGCTGGAGAGCACCGCCGAGGGAGTGAAGAACTACCGCATCGCCGTGCGGGAGGAAAAGGACGGCATCATTTGGCTCCGGAAAATCGTCCCCGGCGGCACGGACAAGAGCTACGGCATCGAGGTGGCGCGGCTGGCGGGACTTCCCCCGGAGACAATAGACCGGGCAAGGGAAATTCTGGAGGGGCTGGAGAAGGGCTCCCCGGAGGCGGACAAATCCCTCGGCAGGGGAGTGAAGATAGCGGAGCGCACGGAGACTCTGCAGCTTTCCCTTTTCGGCGCCGCCAAGGACCCCATTTTGGAAGAGCTGGAAGAGTACGACATATCCACCGCCTCGCCCATTGAGGTTATGAACAAACTCTACGACTGGCAGAGACGGATTAAAGAGAGAAATTAATTGAGCGAAATTCGTGTTCTTGACATAAAAACCGTGAATAAAATCGCCGCCGGAGAAGTGGTTGACAGACCCGCTTCGGCGGTAAAGGAGCTTGTGGAGAACGCCATCGACGCCGGTTCCACCAAGATAGACATCGAGATCGAGGACGGCGGCAAGAGCCTTATGCGGGTAACCGACAACGGCAGAGGTATGGACGGGGAAGATATAAAAATAGCCCTGGAGCGCCACGCCACCTCCAAGATTCGCACCGTGGAGGATTTGGAGTCGGTTCACACCCTGGGCTTTAGGGGCGAGGCTCTGCCCGCCATCGCCTCCGTCAGTTCCGTGGAGATTGTGTCCTGCAAGGACGAGGCGGAGGGCGCCGCGGACGCGGTCATCGACAGAGGCGTCATAAAGAGCATAACCGCCGCCGCCGCTCCCAGGGGAACGTCGATTACCGTGAGAGACATTTTCGCCAACGTGCCGGCCCGGCTGAAGTTTCTCCGCTCCGCCGCCACGGAACGGAGCCGCATAAACGACATTGTGGGGAAGTTCGTCCTCTCGTACCCCGGCATCGCTTTCCGGCTCATATCCGGGGGCAAGGTGTCCCTCTCCTCCACCGGCAGCGGGGACATGTTCGACGCGGTGAGCCTCGTTATGGGCAAGGAAATCTCCGCCTGTCTCGTGCCCGTGGAGCTTGAGGAAAACGGGGTGAAGGTGACGGGCTTTGTGAGCAACCGTCAGCTGGCCCGCTCCGGCACGAGAGACCAGATGTTTTTCGTAAACGGCAGGAACGTCAGGAACAAATCCCTGGGCGGCGCCGTGAACGCGGCCTACCGGGACATTCTCCCCTTCGGGCGCTACCCCGCGGCGGCGGTGTTCGTGGAGCTGCCCCCGGACCGGGTTGACGTGAACGTGCACCCCACCAAGGCGGAAGTGAAGTTTCTGAACGAGCGTGAAGTGACCTCGGCGGTGTACCGTTCCGTGCGTGAAGCCCTGCTTCTCAGGGGCGGCGCGGCGCCGGAGATTCGGGCGGAGGAGATTGTTAAGCCGGAGGGCTTTTCCGGACAGGTATCCCTCGAGACCGGGGAGATTTTCGACATTCCCAAGCAGCCGGAGGTTCGACCCTACACGCCGGAACCCCTTGAGATTCCCGCGACCTTCGAGCGGCCCAAATTTCGGGCGGAGGGGAACCTCTCTTCCCTGAAGATTATCGGTCAGGTCCACAACACCTACATCATCGGCGAGGCTGAGGACGGGGTCCTCTTTATCGACCAGCACGTGGCCCACGAGCGGGTGCTCTACGAAAAGCTGGTGGCGGAGGCGGAGAAGAACGCCTGCTCCCAGCTGCTGCTCACCCCCATGCCCCTTGAGTTTTCCCGCAAGGAGGCCTTTGCCCTCACGGAAAACCTGGAAAACCTGGCCAAGATAGGCTTTGAGCTGGAGCCCTTCGGGGACGCTTCCTTTGTCATGCGTTCCGCTCCCGCGTCCTTGGCTCCGGAGAAAGCGGAAAAGGTTCTTCGGGAGACGGCGGAGGATTTGGCGGACGAGAACTCGGAAAACAGACTTTTCAAAGGCGACAGAGTCATAATCACCGCCTCCTGCAAAATGGCGATTAAGGCCGGCGACCCGCTGACCATGGCGGAAATGGTGGGCCTTGTGCGGCAGCTGTCGCTGTGCGAAAATCCCTACGTCTGCCCCCACGGCAGACCCATCGTCATGGGGCTTTCCGGCTACGAGATGAACAGGCGGTTCGGGAGATAGTCCGTGGCCCGGGAAAAGGTGAAGCCCCAAAACCGAATGAGGATAATCCTCACGGTGTTTATCTGCGGGGTTTTGTGCGCCTCCTGCGTGCCGAAGCACGGCAACACGGCGATAATTCTCTCCTTTCTCCTTATGTGCGCCATGTACGCCGCGGCCCTTTGGGGCGGAAGCAAGGCGGCGGCCTTTCTCGCTTTGGTTTTCGCCGTGGGTTTCGGCAGAACCGTGGCGGCGGAGTTTCCGGCGAAGAGCGATTTGGCGAACTTTCCGCCGGGTAACAGCGTTGTTTTGCGGGTGCGGAACGACCCCGCAACCACGGACACGGGCTATACGGTTTGCGAGTGCGACGCTGTGCGGCTCATTCGGGGCGCGGAGGAGTACAAAGTCACCGGCGGCGTGAAGGTTTCCGGGAAGAATATTATCCTCCGCTACGGGGATGTGTTCATGACGAACGCCCCGGTACAGGGGCTGTCCGCGGTTCGCAACCCCGGGGTTTTGTCGGAGTATGAGCGGGGCGTCCGCAAGGGAATTCGGAGCAAAGTTTACATAAGCCCCAAAAACACCTGCGACCTTATAGGCGTGGGCGGCAATCCCATAAAGCGGCTTTCTTACATCGCCAAGCACCGAATAATGACCTCAATCGAAGCCATGCACCCGGGACCGGCGGGGGACCTCATCGAGGGCATCACTCTGGGAACCTACTCCTCGCTCTCAAGGGAGATTACCGACGACTTCGCCAGAGACGGAACGAGTCATATTTTGGCGGCCTCGGGATTCAACTGCGCCGTGCTGTGGTACGCGGTGATTTTCCTGGTCGCCATTGTTTTCGGAAAGCCGAAACAGGCGTGGATTGTGACGATTTTTGCCCTCATCGTGTACGTTTTCATCGTGGGCGGAAGCTCATCGGTGATTAGGGCGTTCGCGATGTTGGTTCTATATCTTCTCGCGAATCCACTGAAGCGAATCCCCATACCGGAAAATATTCTTCTTTCCGCCGTACTGATTATCCTGCTTTGGAATCCGCTTCTTTTGTTCGATGTGGGAATGCTGTTGTCGGTTGCGTGTGTGGCGGCGATTATGTTTGCCGGACCTTTCGTTCTCGCTTTCTCGGAGGAAAAGTCTTTCAATCCGAGTCACATCGCCAAGCTCGGTCAAACATCCGTGGCGTCGTCTCTTCTCGTTCTGTGGGTAACGATTTTCACCGCCCCCATAACGATGTATATTTTCAACCGTTTACCGCTGATGTCCGTGCCGGCGAATATGGTTGTGTCGATAACCGCGCCGATTCTGCTCATAATAGGTCTCGTTGACCCTCTTGTGATGGGAGTGCCTTTCGTCTC
>JAGDDM010000083.1 GCA_017958015.1 Abditibacteriota bacterium
CGGCGTTGTCAAATGGGCCACAGAGTCAGCCGTGCTCATCGAGACTTATCCCGATCACCTCCGGCTTGTGCCGCAGTATCAGCGATATGAACTTGCTCGTTTCCTTCAGTGACATATTCCTACGCCAACCGGAACGTTCCGCCGGGGACGTAGACGATGGCGCCGGTGGAGCGAGCGAACTTGATGCCGGCGTCGAAGACGGCTTCGGATTTGGGACCCAATCGTTTGTAGCCCAGAACTTTGGAGGTTTCCCGTATAAGGTCGGCTTTGGACAGTTCGCCGCCCTTTTCTTTCAGGGCGAAGCAAACGGCGTTGCGCAGTTCCTGGGGGCATATCTCCTCGGCGGAGCGGTCGTTGCCGGTTCGGAGTCCCTTATAATTGTCCGGGTCCTGTCCCGACGCCCAGCAGAAGATGATGCCGCCGCGTTTAACGCTCTTCACCTTCAGGGACTTGATTGCCTTTTCGGTGGCTTCAAGCGCCGCGCCGGAGGCTCTCACACCGAAGGAGGCCGCCACCCGCTTAATGAGGGTGTCTCTCAAGATAGGTGCCTCCGTGTCCAGCACGGTGAGAATCCGGCTCTCTATTTCATTGCGGTTGCCCAGGTCGCAGTAGGCGGCGGAGTCCATCTTCGTCTCCGGCAGTTCCGCGAACACGTAGGGCTCGGGCCGAATCTCCTCGGAATCGGAAGCCGGTTCCTCTTCGGTGGTCTCCTCGACAGCGGGAGCCGGTTCCTCCTCGGCAACGGGAGCCTCGGGAGTCTCCTCGGCTGCGGAATCTTCGATTATCCGTTTCAGGTTCTCGGCAACCTCCGCCGGTTTCTCCGCGATGATATCTTCCGGCTCGCTCTCGACCACCGGTTCCTCGGCGGGTTCCTCCGCCGCTCTCGCCGCTTTTTCGGCTTCCGCGGTCTCGAAGCGGACTCTCGACTCTTCCTTGAGTTCTTCCAGCGCGTCGGTAAGTCGTTTCAGTTCCTTGTCCCGGTTGTCCCACCAGTCCACGGTCCACACCCGGTAGAGTTTCCAGCCCAAACTCCCCAGAACGTCCATCTGGGCTATTTCCCTGTCTCTGGTGTTGGAGGTGCGCTTGTACACGTCGCCGTCCAGCATGATGCCCATAATGTCCTCCGTGGGGGTGTAGGGATCGATGACGGCGATATCCACCCGGAAGTCGGAGTGGCCGACCATGGTCTGACAGCTGAAGCCTTTGCTTTCGATTGCCTCCTTTACGGAGCGCAAAATACCGCTGTCCTCCCGGTCCGAGACGCTTCTGTCGGTCTCGAAGTCGCCGCCGTCGGCAAACTTCAGGAAGTCCCGCAGAGCGACAACGCCCTCCGGTGAGGTTTCCGTGACCCGGATGTCGCCGGCACTCATGGATGTGAATATAATCATGGCGGATCTGGACCTGGAGAAGGCCACGTTGAGGCGCTTTCCGCCGCCGTCCATGTTGATGGGTCCGAAGTTCATGGATATGCGTCCGAACTCGTCGGGACCGTAGGCAACGGAGAAGAGAATCACGTCCCGTTCGTCCCCCTGCACGTTCTCGAGGTTCTTCACGAACAGCGGGTCCTCGCCGCCGTTTGCCCATTTGTCGAACTCCGGGTCCGTCTCGAACCGCTTCATGAGCATATCCTCGATGAGGGTCTGCTGCTTCACGTTGAAAGTGACAACGCCCACGGAGCGCTTACGGAGCTCCGGGTCTTTGAATCTGTTATAGACATGTTCCACCACGGCCTCCGCTTCCTTTTTGTTGGTGCCGCTGCCGTAGACGCCGTTCACGTGGACGGTCCGCACCCGGCGCTCCCTGTCGTTGGCGGAGGGGAAGGTGTACATCTTGTTGTCGTAGAACTTGCGGTTGCTGAAGGCAATCAGGCTCTCGTGTCTGCTGCGGTAGTGCCACTGCAAATGGTGGGAAGGAATGCCCAGAGCGAGAGCGTCGTCCAAAATGCTGTCCAAATCGTCCAGCGCCAAGTCCTCCACCTCCGGACCGCTGCCGGCGAAGAACGTTGTGGGCGGCATCTGCTTGGGATCACCCACGATAACCGCGTTTTGGGCGCGGCAAAGGGCGCCCACGGCGTTGCATGTGGGCAGCTGGGAAGCCTCGTCGAATATAACCACGTCGAAGAGGTTGTTGTCCCGGGCAAGGTACCGCGCCACGGAGTTGGGGCTCATGAGCATACAGGGGCAGAGACCGGGCAGAATATGGGACACCCGCTCGAAGAGAGTCCGAATGGACATGCCCCTGGCATTGCTGCCCACGGCCTTGCGGAGAAGGTTCATCTCCATACCCACAACGGGGGAATCCCAGGATGTGGGTACGTTGGAGGCCAGCTTATAGAAAATCTCGGTCTTGGTGTACCGGCGCAACGACTCGTCAAGGCGTTTGAACTGCCGCACCGCCTCGTTGAAGGAGGCGCCGGAGAAGCCGCTCAGGGTATCGTCGCTGCCGATGATGTTATTGATGAGAGCCCGGTAGAAGCCCTTCCTGTAGGCGGAAACAATGCTGTCTCTGTCAAAGCCGTTCTCGAAGGCTTCCGCCACGGGTTGGAGACCCGCTTTCACGCACTCGAGCCGCACTTTGTTGTAGAGGGCCCAGTCCTTGGGAGCGGCGGGATGGTCGCAAATATACCGACAGAGGGCGATTTCATCCTCCAAGACGCCGTCGGCGTTCTGCCGAACCGTGAGCTCGTTGAAGGCTTTGGCGGTTTCCGCGAAGCGCAGACAGCTCTTTTTGTAGTCGCTCAGCACCTTCACGGCAACGGGGTTGTTCCGAAGCGCCGACACCGCCTCTGCGCCGCCGGGGAATGCGGCAAGCTTCGCTCTGCGCCCCTCCGCCATCTTCAAGGCGCCTTCGTAGTCCTTGAGCGTGGGGAACTTCTCCAGCACCTTCAGAGCGTCGGCGGACAACGCGGCCCGGTCCGACTCAAGGCGGTTCTCCTGTGCCTGATAGGCCTCGATTTCACGAAGCATGGACGGCAGGGAGTCGTAGGAAAGAGTGCAGAGGGCAAAGCGCTGAATCTCCTCAACCACCGCGTCCATGGCGGCGGACTTGCGGAAGAACTTCTTGCCGGCGGCTTCGTGCTTTTCCAGATAGGCGGGAATGTTTTCGGAAAGGAATTCCTTTTTCCAACGCTTCAGCAACGTCCGCTCCGTGTCTTTCAGGGACTTTTCCTTGTCGAAGTAGCCGGTAATCTCACCGAGGCACTTCTCCGCCATCCGAAGCAGAGCGGACTCCTCCTTGTCGTCCTCGGTGAAGAGGTTCACAAGGCGGAGCATGTTGCCGTACTCGGTTTTCCGGATGGGCTCGGCGGTTTTCAGAAGCGCCGCCGTTTCCTTTCCCGCGGACTCCATTGTCTTCACGGCGTTCATGTGGTTCTCCGCCGCAACGCGCAGAGTGGCGCGGGTTTCCGCTTCGTAGGATGTGAGCATCATGCCCTTCATGGGATTGTTCTTGATGTCGCCCATGACGCTGCCGGCGGCAGTGAGACGGCCGATGAGGGAAGTGTGCTTTTTCATATCATCGGCGGTGACGCTGCCTACCTCGAAAACGTCGAACTCTATCTCTTTGTCCGCGCTCCGGGCTTCCTCGTACATGTCGATGAGGTCCCGCAGGCTCCTGCCGCAGTTGCGAACCGCGTGGAGATGCTTGGCGTAGCCGTCAAGACGCTTACGGGCCTCGGCGGCGGCTTCAGACTGTTCCGCGTATTCCGATTGCCGTTCCGGACGCTTAATCTCAAGGGCTTTCTCAAGCTGGGTGAGAACCTGACGCTTGTTGGCCTTGTCCGAGTGGAGCTCAAGGCAGAAATCACCTATGCCCAGAGATGCGAGACGCTTCTGCACCACCGAAAGGGCGGCCATTTTCTCCGCGACAAACAAAACTTTCTTGCCCCGGGCCATGAGGTTGGCTATCATGGCGGTGATGGTCTGGGACTTGCCGGTTCCGGGAGGTCCGTGGAGAACGAAGGTGTTCCCCGCCGCCGCCATCTTTATGGCACGGAGCTGGGTGTCGTCAACGGTGATGGGAAGATATATATCTTCACTCTCATCCTCGACCACGGTCACGTCCCAGTCAACGTGGCCCTTCATGAGACTGCGGACAACCTTACTGTTTTCGAGCATGTCCCCGGCGGAGTGGATGTCGTTCCACATGGCGAACTTGGCGAAACTGAAGTTGCCGATGACGCAGGACTCCACCACGTCCCAGTTGCCCAGATTATATACGCTGCCCCGAACCGCGGCGAAGACTTTCTTGATATCCACACCGTGGTCGTCCGCGGGGAGCGGGTCAACTCCGTGAATCTCGATGTTGTAGTCCCGATTCAGCATCTCGAGAAGAGTGGTGTTGAAGTGGGGCTCGTCGTCCCGGGCGTGGAGAGCGTAGCCCAAATTGCCGGGCTTACGGACAATCTCGATGGGCAGAAGAATGAGGGGAGCGTACATGGGAGACTTGCCGCTTGTTTGGAACCAACGGAGGAGACCGATGGCAAGGTAAAGACTGCTGGTGCCGTTCTCCTGCTGTGAGGCTCTGGCGGCCCGGTACATGGAGGTGAGTTCCTTGTTGAGAACCGTCTGTCCCCGGAAGGCGTACATTCGGTGGTTGCGGAACTCCTGCCGGAACCAAGAACTTATATCCATATTCGATTGGGTCGGCCATTCCGTTATCTCGAAGATTCCGTTTTCCTTCACAAGAAGGTCCAGCAAATTCACTTCTTTCATCTTCCCGTCCCTTGTGGGCATCGGAACTTTAATGGAACTGATTTGCATGGGTTCCGGAAGAATATGGAACTCGTGGCCGTCGGCAAGGGCGTCCTCTATCTCGTCCACGTGGGCGGACATAAGGGGCATAATCGAGGAACTCTTTTGGGGCAGATTGAGGAGCATGTTTCTGCCGGTGAGGTCCAGAAGTTTGCTCTCCCACAAGTCCTTCTTTGTCATCACCTTTTTGCCGCCCTCGGTGGGTATCTCAACGGAAGTGAGTCCCAGACTCTTCGGCGCGGAAGTAATGTCCGAGTCCTTTTGCTTTTTCACGTCTATATGATACACACCGCTGTCTTTGACTCTGGAAGCCATAGGGTTGATACCGTGCATGCGGGCGCACTGTACGTCTATGGCGTATATAAAGTGCTCAACATCCGCCAAATTATTGAACTTGGCAATCTTCTCCGCTTCCTCAAAACTCCTGTTAATGCCGGAGCACATGGCCGTGCATTCGACAAAGGTGAGCTCATCGGCCCCGTTGTCTATCCGCTTCAGAAGCGGTCTGGGGTCGCCGATAATGGGATTGCTCTTGCCGATTTCGTCAAAATCTCTTTCTCTGAGCCACACACCGGCGTATATATGCCCATCCATCATAACAAGCAGAGGGTGAAGCCCTATGTTCTCGAGGCAGGCAGCGTAGAGGAGAGTCATGTCGAGACATGTACCCAAATGTTGTTCCGCTATGGTCTCGGGAGTGCGTATCCGCTGACCGGGCACCGTAAAGAAGCTGGCCGGAGGATTGGAGTACACGATATTCACTTTCTGCACAGCCCCGTAGACGGCGGCGGCAAGTTCTCTCACCCGGTTGGGATCGCCGCTCTGATAGCCCTCGAGAGCCGGATTCTTTCTCCATTTTTTCAGAATCTCCGCGGCGTCCCGTGTGATTACCGGAATAAAGGGATGATTGGGAAGCACGAAAGCCGCCAGCAAATCCTCGTAGGAGAGGCCCCTCACCCACTGGTCGTAGGCGTAAATCTTCACGGTGTAATCGCAACGGCAAAGAGTCTTATCGTCTTTTGCCAGCTCCACGGACACGGTTTTGTTCACCGCCTCGGTCAAATCCCCCAGGAAAGAACCGCTGATGGGGAGTTTGGGGCGCTCAAGTTCCACGGGCTTGCCGGCGGGAATAGGCGGCAGCTCCGCCCGGTAGTCGGTCATGAAGTCGCCGTCGGCTTTGACTGTGAGAACAAGCCCTTCCATGGGGTCCCGAGTGGCGTTCAGCACCTTTATGCCCCGAATGAGGGGGATGTCGTTCTGATAGAGAGCGAAGTTGAACAGGTCGAACATGTCAACTTCCATGGATATGCCGTCGCCGCTGTTGAAATCGGATGTGAGCTCCGCCTTGGGAGCCTTGGAAGCGGGAGGCGCCTCGGGAGTTATCGGAGCTTCGGAAGGCGCGGGAGTCTCAGCCGGTTCCGACACCTGCGGAGCCGTCTCCGTTTCCTTCCTGCCGTATCGCTCCTCAAGGATTTTTTTCATGTTGCCGGCGTCGATATCGAAGGGTTGGGTGTAGGGGTCAAGCACTATGCCGTCGGCGTAGTATTCCAAAGCCATCATCATTGCCCGCGCGAAAGAAGTATCCAGCAGAGTGTCGTGGCCGAAGTCCTCGTCAACCTTGTCGGGAGAGGAAAAAACGGCGACGAAGAAAGCCTTGCCCTGAACGATGCCCAAGGGTTTGAAGGAATCTTTCATTATCTCGAGGGCATTCTCCGGCAGAGCGCCGGCGCCCTTCTCTTTCGCTTCGTGATAAAGTTTCAGGGTCTCCTCCGACATCTCCACCTTCGCCGGCAGGAACACCTTCCGATCCATCATGAGATCGACAACAGCCCGGAAGTTTCCGTCGCTCTTGTGGGAACGGAAATCCTCTATGGCCTTGCGCAGGGCTTCCGGGTCCACCGGCTCGTGGTGATCCTCGAACATCTCGGCTTTTTCCTCGGCCTCGACTTTTTCCGCCACTTCCTTAAGCAGTTCCCTATCGCCGGACTTCAGCGCCAGCATAGCCTTCAGAACCTTCGTCTCAATCTCGAAGGACTCCGTGAAGGGGTTGAGCACCACGACATCCGGCTTGTCATGGAAGTTGATAGCCAGTTTCGCCACTTGGGGGAAATGTTCCGGGTGGGCGATATCGTACTTGAGGTTGTCCCCTATTTCCTTTTCGCTCGTAAAGACAAAGAAAAACTTCCGGCCGTCTTTCCCCTTCGCCACCATGGGACAGGGCTCCATACCCTTTTTGAGTACGGCGTCCTCCTCGGCGGTGAAAGTCTTATCCTCACGCTCATTCACCGCCGCCAGCACCGCCTCCGCTTCTTCGCTGAGAGCCATCCTAAGAGGCACGCAGACAACGCTGTCCCACAGCATTTCCGCTATTGCCTTGTACTTTTCGTAGCTGCCGTTTTTGTTGAAATCCTCCACGGCGCTCCGCAGCGCCTCGTTATCCTTTTCTATCTGCCGCCCTTGGGCGTTCATTTTGTCGTCAACATAATCCATAATACTTCTCCCC
>JAGDDM010000084.1 GCA_017958015.1 Abditibacteriota bacterium
CAACGGTCTGAAGATGACCGTCAACGGCACCGTGCCCAGCATAGCGAAGATTTCAAACCCGGACCTGCGGGAAATCGCCGCGAAAGGCGAGTTCGCCGACCCGGCAAAGCGGGGCACCCTCACCAAGGGTCCCGATGACCTGATGGACGCCTACACCGAAGCGGTTCTCGACAACTGCGGCGTGCGGGATCTCAAGGATCTCAAGGTGGTTGTGGACTGCGCCAACGGCATGGGCGGCTATGTTCTCCCCACCCTCTTCAGGAAACTGGGCAACGACCCCACCAAGCTCTATTGGCGCCTCGACGGCTCCTTCCCCAACCACGAAGCGAACCCCCTTAAGACCGAGACCCTTCTTCGGCTTCGGGACACGGTGGTCGACACCGGCGCGGACATCGGCGTCGCATACGACGGCGACGCGGACAGAGTGGCTTTCGTGGACGAGAAGGGACAAATCATTTCCGGCGACTTCGTCATCGCCCTCATCGCCCAGCCCATTCTGAAAGAGAACCCGGGCCTGAAGATTATGTACGACCTCCGCTCCTCCATGGTTGTTCCGGAAGTTATCGAGGAAAACGGCGGCACCGCGGTGAAATGCCGGGTGGGCCACGCCCTCATCAAGAAGCAGATGCGGGAAGAAGGCGGCTACTTCGGCGGCGAGTTGTCCAGCCACTACTATTTCAGCTCCTTCTACACCACCGACAACGGCGACTTGGCCATGCTGAACATCATCAAACTCATGCTCGACCAAAAGAAGCCCCTGTCGGAAATCGTGGCTCCGTTGCGGAAGTACTTCCACAGCGGCGAGATTAACTCCAAGGTGGAATCCGTGCCGGATGTTTTGGCCCGGCTGAAATCCATCTACGCCGAGAAGGCAAACAACAGCTTCGAGCTGGACGGCTTCTCCGCGGAGTTCGACGACTGGTGGTTCAACGTCAGACCCTCCAACACGGAACCCCTCATCAGACTCAACCTTGAGGCTAAGTGCGAGAAACTCATGAAAGAAAAAGTCAAAGAGGTTCTCGCCGTGATACGGCAGTAAAAAATCAAGGCTCCTTTCGGAGCCTTATTTTTTTAGGGGCCAGGGGCCAGGTGTCAGGGGTCAGGGAATGTGTCGGCAAAGCCGACGGATTCTACCAACCCACATTGCGGTGTCGGTTTTATAATCCGTTGCCGTAGGCAACACCGCAACGCGTCACGGACGCAATTCACGCCGTGAGGCAATTCATGTCGCGAAAGCGACAATTCACGCGCCGCAGGCGCAATTCATACGCGCCCTCGGGCGCGACTATTCCCTCGTCCCTTTTCCCTATTCCCTCGAACAAAACAGTTCCTCGAGTATATCTCGGGGGCTTTTTTCGTATATACCCTCCGGGTCCGGCAAAACATCCCTGCTCCAGCGGAATTGATTATACTCTTCCAGATACTTCCGTCCCCGGGCTATTTTCGGAAACTTCGCGATATAATCCGGGTATTTTGCCTCCATGAACTCCCGGGCAAGGGCATAGGCCTCGCTGCCCGTAAGGTCCTCGGAGCCGGGAACCGGAGAGGAACCCGGCTGTACCCCGTGGACGCTGCTGTGAACGAAAACCGCGCTGCCGTCGGAGCAGGTGCCAAGCATGATATACACGTGTCCCTTCACGCTCATAACGTCGCCGGGCCGCCGGTCGGTTATATCCGCCGCCAAGGTATATGTGCCGAATCCGTAGTCCTCCGCCAGACGCCTGGCGGTGTCCGTGGAGGGCATAACGTAGCCGGGCCGGCCGTTTTCCGTCTCCATGGTGTTGTAGACAGCCCAACCCACGTAGCCGCTGCAATCAAGTCCATCGTCCGTATTTGATGGGTGTTCCCGGAAGTTGTATTCCGGGCCCTGAAGCCGGTAAAACTCCTCCCAGCGGGGATTTACGCCCATTGTACGGGCAACGAGGCTGGCGCCCTCATCCTCGGCGTTCCAGCCGCCGCCCCACACGTAGCAAGTCTTTCCCAGGGGCAGGAAAGCGTTCAGCAGAAATCCTTTCAGGGTTCTCACGGCGTTCTGTCGCATTCGTACATGGCCAAGGCGTTCTCAAGGGGCACGTCCAGCTCCAAAAAGTGGGTGGGAGCGCAGATGTAGCCGGTGCCGCCGGAGGCCTTGATGGTGTCTCTGACGAACTTCCGCACATCATCCGGTGTGCCCTGAGACAGGACGCTCTGCTGGCCGATCATACCGTGGAAAACGATGTCCTTGCCGAAGTCCCGGAAGAGCCCCTCCGCCTCCATGCCCACGGCGTCGGTCTGAACCGCCTGATAGATGTCCAAACCCATCTCAATCCAATCCGGAATGAGGGGTCGGTTGGCGCCGCAGGAGTGGAACATGGCCTTGACGCCGTACTTGTGTGCCAGGTCGATGTAAGCCTTCATGCGGGGCTTAAACACCTTCCGCCACATGGGCAGACTCATCATCTGCCCGGTCTGCATGCCGTAGTCGTCGCCAAGCCACAGCACGTCAATCACATCCGCCGCCGCGGAAAGCGCCCTATCCACCATCTCAAGGAAGAAATCGTTCCGCTTGTCCAGCAGGGCGTATATCACCGGGTCCTCCATGGCCAGGTCCAGCATGAGCCGGTCAAAACCTCTGCCGTGGCCGGTGCCCGTAAGGATATCCATGATGCCGGGAGAGCCGAAAACCACCACGTAGTCGTCGTGATACTTTGCGCAGTCCTCTTTGAGGTGGGAGAAGTCCATGATATCCACCGGGGGCCAGTTGTAGGCCTCAACGTCCTCAAGAGTCTCCATGTCGACAAAGGGCATGGACACCGCCTCGTCGTAAAATCCGAATTCGTTTCTCACACGGCGCCGGGTAATTCCCCAAATGTCCGTGTACTCGCCCTTCTTCACAAGCTCTTCGTAGGAGGAGCGGGAATTGGGCAAAAAGGCGGATGTGTAGTCCTTGTGGTCGATATGGCGCATGCCGATGTCCCATTTGACGCAAAGCTCGTCGAAATCCTTCACATTCATGGCCTTCACGATATTATCCGTAACCTGGGGCTGGGCAATAAGGTCGAACATAATCTTGTCGCAGGGCTCATGGCGCATGAGCGCCTCAAAGCGTTGGCGGTGATTCATCGCGGTCTCCTTTAACGGGGAAATATATACTATATTACCCCATTACCGACATTTTTTCAAGTAAGCGACGCAAAAAAAGGTCCCCCGAAGGGGACCTTTTTGATTTAAGGTAACACCTTAGTTCACAGCGCGGTAAACAGCGATGTCATTCGCGTTGCGGGTGACGACGCCGTTATCGGTAGCGATACCGGTAACGCCGACATAGTCGCCCACGTTCGGGAGATCAGCGTTGTTAGCGACGCAGGTGAAGTCCATGTAACCGTTGGAGATTACGAAGGAGTCGCCGTTGACGGACTTGACCGTACCCCAAACTCTGACGAGAACGTCATTGGTGAGCGCGGTGTTGGTAAGACCGAGAGCCTGAGGAACTACGCCGTCGGTGAAGAAGCTTTCGCTGTTCAGGACGACATACTTGCCGTCGGCATCGGAGGCAACCTGACCCTTAACGGTGATCACGTCGCCGACTTCCAGATTGTCGAAGACGGAGGCGTCGAGTCTGACAGCCTGCAGTCTGTCTTCGGTCTGGGCGTAGACGAAATCGCCGAAGTCGCCGGAAGCGCTGGTGACTACGAGGTCGAAGGTGGCGGAGACATAGTCGCCGTCATTAGCGGCCAAGAGTTCATCAACACTGTCGACTTCGTTGTACGGAATCGGAGCCTCGCAGCAACCCATGTCGGGAGCGGCGCCGATGAAGTCGTAACCGAGATCGATACCGGCGTCAACCGCGGGAGAAGCGGAGGCGATGGCGGGAGCCGTGGTGAAGAGCGGGTCGGCCTGGATGGTGCCCGCGCCGAGAGCAACGTTGCCGCCGCCGCAACCGTAAATGAGGTTGTAGCTGTTGGCTACGGAGCCCGCGTCACCTTCGGCACTGATGGAAGTGCCGCAGTTGGCGATTATGTTGTTAATCGCTGTGGCGGTACCGTGGATGTGAGCACCGGTGATGGTGCGCACACCGGAGCCGGTACAATCGGTGATCGTGTTGTTGTAAACAAGATCGTTGGTAGCACCACCGCGGATCCAGAAACCGTTACCGGCGGAAGTGCCGTTACCGATGTTGTGGATGTAGTTGTGGTGATAGGTGCTCTGAACGCCCGGATTCTCGCTCCAGAAGGCGCCCATGTTGTAGATAGCCGCGCTATCGATACCCTGGTTGGCGGTGAGACCAACGTTGTAGATTTCGCAGTTTTCTACGGTAGCGTTGCAGTTGCCGGCCTCTATGTAAATACCGGAGGAGATAGGCATAATATTGTTCATGAAGTCGGAATCGTGAATCTTACAATTCTTGATTACGAGGTTGGCGGCCTTGTGGTTTACGCCGACGGTGGCGGAACCACCGACGAACTCGAAGCCGTCGAGAACAATATTGTCGGCGGAAACGTGGATAGCACTGGTCAGGTTGTTGTGACCGGTGTTCTTGCTTCCGTCGTTGACGATCTTAGCGTTGCCCTGAGCCACGTAGGTGATCGGGGCATCGGCGGTACCGTCGCAGTCGATGAGGCGAACTTCGCGCTCGTTCATCAGACCGTTAACGGTGTAGGTACCTTCCTTGACGATTACGGTATCGCCCGGGAGCAGAACG
>JAGDDM010000085.1 GCA_017958015.1 Abditibacteriota bacterium
AGGGACGCCAGAGCGCCTCTGATGGCATCGTAGGTGACTTCCTTGATGTCAACCTTGCCGTAGTAGTGCTCGTTCATGTCGTTCATCACCCGGGAATAGGTGGTGATGAGGGGCAGATAGCTTCCGGCTCTCATGGGAGGGGTGCCGGTGATGTGGGCAAGGCGTGTGGGGAGCATTGTCACCGCGGCCTTGGCGCCGTCGGGCGAGAAGCCCAGGAAGTCCGGGAGCATGAAGCCCAGCAGGAAGGCTATGACCGTAACGAGAATGAGTCTGATTAAACTTTTTTTCATCACTTTACCTCCCTGTCGATGGTGGCGCCTTTTCCGGCGATGCTCACCTTGGTGGGCATTTTCATTTCTCCGGCTTTCAGAATATATCCGGTTTTGTCGTAGTTTTCAAAGAGCATTGTCATTGTGGGGTCGCCGTAGGTCTTGGTGCCCTCCACCGTGACTTTGGCGTTCTGCCGCAGGGAGTTTGCCAAAATCTCCGCGGTGCCCGCGGTGCCTCCGTTTACCTTCACGGTGACTTTTCCGTTGTAGGCCTTTCCCGCCGGAACCTTCACCGTCTCCTCCTTGGAGTTCGCCAGGGATATAACCGTGAGAATCTTGTTGGGAATGAAGTGGGAAGCGATTTGCTTGGCCGCGTCGATGTCGCCGCCGCCGATGTCCGTAAGGTCCAATGTGAGAGAGGAGCCCTTAACCGACTCCATGGCCTTGTCGAAGGCGTCCCCGGTCTTTTCGCCCAGATAGTTCACCTTAACGGTGCTGCCGCCTGCGGTGACGGGAGAGAGCTTCATGTGGGCGGTTTCAATCTTCACTTTCCGGGTTTTGTCCCCGGTTTTAACCGTGAGTGTGAGGGGCTTTTCGGACTTTTTGTTCAGAATCTTCTGACTCTCGAACATGGTTTTGCCCTTTTCCACCCGCTTCTGTTCCGCCTCCAGTTTCTTGATGATTTCCTTGCGGTCGCCACGGTGGTTCCGGGCGTCGTTCACCAGTTTGTTGGCGTAGCGGAAGGGGTTGAAGGGCAGAACGGAACGGCCGTCGATTTCCGTTACCGCGTCTCCGGGCTTGAGGCCCGCCTTTGCCGCGGGAGAGCCCGGGAGAACGGACATAATCACAAGGCTTTCCTCCGTCTCGTCCTTGCCGATTTTCTTCTGGTCCAAGGTGAGAACAGCGCCGATGCCGTCGAAGATGCCGTTTGAGGCGTTTTCAACGGCGGCGTATTCTTCCTTGTCCAGATACCGGGTGTAGGGGTCGTTGAAGGAAGCGGTCATGTATTTGATGGCCTCATGGGTCATCTTGTCCTCGTCGGTGTCGGTGATTTTTTCCACGTAGTAGGACTCCAGGTTCCGCTTTACGGTCATGAGGGTGGAAGCGGGCTGAAGGTCCACGTCTCCGGCGGAAGCCAGCTTCGACGCGGCGGTGTCGTTTTTGAAAACGCTCTTCATGTAGGCCGTCTCTTCCGCCTTAATCTGGCGGCAGCGGATGTTGAAACCGGCGTCAACGGCCACCAAGACCACGATGAGAACGGTTAAAACGCGTGTGAGATTCATAATGATTTATATTCCTTCCGTATCCGCCGCTTCGATATCCCCGGAGTGCAGATACTTTTTCGTTTCCTTTACGATAACCGATGTGAGCATGAGAACGCAGATGAGGTTGGGAATAACCATCAGGGCGTTCAGGGCGTCTCCCATTGCCCATACCGCGTCCAAACCGGCGGTGGCGCCGGCGTAGACCGAGAGGCAGTAGATAACGCGATAGAACTTGAGGGATTTTTCCCCTCCCAAATACTTGACGCAAACTCCGCCGTAACATGACCATCCGAGAATGGTGGAAAAGGCGAAAGTAAAAAGTCCGAAAGCCAGAATCCAGGGGCCGATGTTAAAGCCCATAATTTGGGGCATCCGCGAGAAAGCGTAGTTGGTGATGGACGCTCCCTTGAGGCCCAGGGCGGAGCCGTAGGCGCCGCAGTTGACGATAACCAGACCCGTCATGAGACAGCACACCACCGTGTCCCAGAAGGTGCCGGTGGAGGATATGAGGGCCTGCTTCACGGCGTTGGGGGTTTTTCCCGCCGCCGCCACAATGGGAGCGGAGCCCATACCGGACTCGTTGGAGAAAAGTCCCCGGGCCACACCCCAGCGCATGGCCGTCAAAAGGGCGCTTCCGCAGACGCCGCCGGCCACCGCCTTTGTTGAGAAGGCTTCCCGAACAACGAGGACGATTGACGCGGGCAGCGTCTTTGCCCCCAGAGCCAGCAGCAGAAGGCAGGAGCCCACGTAGGCGATTGTCATGACCGGAATGAGCCACATACACACGTTGGACACGGACTTCACGCCGCCCACGATGACCATCATCGACAGAACCGTGAGCAGCAGTCCCGTGGCCCACAGGGGCATGGCGCCGCCGGAAACTTCGCTCAAAAGGGCGGATATGGAGTTGGCCTGAATGGTGGAGCCGATGCCGAAAGAGGCCAGGGCGCAGAAAATCGCGAAGAGAACGCCGCCCCATTTGCAACCCAGGCCGTACTCCAAAGCGGTCATGGCGCCGCCCACCATTCCCTCCTTCGTTTTGACTCTGTACTTAACGGCGATGAGGGATTCCGCGTACTTGGTGGCTATGCCGAAAACGCCGGTGAGCCAGCACCAGAAGAGGGCGCCGGGACCGCCGAGGCTTATGGCGGTGGCCACTCCCACGATGTTGCCGGTGCCGATGGTGGCTCCCAAAGCCGTGGACAGCGCTCCCCAGGGCGAAACGTCCCCGGGGTGGGAATCCTCGGAAAAGGTGAGTTTTATGCCCTTGAAAATATACTTCTGAATCCCCAGCCGGAACGTGAGAAAAATGTGGGTTCCGAACAGGAGAGTCAGCATGGGAATTCCCCATAATATGTTGTCGTTCAGCCAAGCTACGATATTCAAGGCGCATCCTCCGGAATTTATACGGTAATTATACCGCAAATTTACCCCTTTAGTCAAAAATCCGGTATAATTAAAAATAGGTGGAAATCGTGGCGCCCGTACACCGGGCACCCGCAACACCCGAGACGAAAGGAATACCTATGAAAAAAGCGATATTATTTATCTTGGCCGCCCTGCTGATTGCCGGTTGCGGCGGGAAAAAAGAAGAAGCGAAAAAGGACGGCGTGACGGAGATTGTTGTCTGGCACCCTTGGGGCGGTACGGAAAAGGAGCTCTTCGACAAGGTTGTGGCAGAGTACAACCGCACCCACAAGAACATAAGGGTTCACGCGGTGTTTGTGCCCAACGACACTTCGAACTCGCAGAAGATTTTCACCTCCGTGGCGGCGGGGAAAGTTCCGGACCTCAGCGTGGTCGACGGTCCCCAGGTTGTTTCCTGGGCGGCTCAGGGCGCTCTCATGTCCATCGACAAGTACATGAAACAGTCGGGACTCACCCGAGACGACTTCTTCCACCCGGCATACGACGAAATGCTCTATCACGGAGAGGTTTACGCGCTCCACTACTCCGCGGACCCCAACTTTATGCTTGGCTACAACAAGGCCATTTTCCGCGAGGTGGGCCTGGACCCGGAAAAGCCCCCGAAAACCATCGAGGAGGTTGAGAAGATAGACCGGCTGGTGCGGAGAATCGACCCGAAGACCGGCGTCATTACCCGCATG
>JAGDDM010000086.1 GCA_017958015.1 Abditibacteriota bacterium
TCTGCCCATCGTTGTGGAGGATAACTGTTGGATAGGAAGCGACGTGACCATTCTGCCGGGAGTTACAATCGGCGCCGGCTCCGTTATCGGCGCGGGATCCGTTGTTACAAAAGACATTCCGGCGAACGTAATCGCCTTCGGCAATCCCTGTAAAGTCATACGGCAAATTACGGAGGAAGACGCCGTTTTGCCGGAATACGAAAGTTAGATTTCAAACAAAAAAAAGCACACCTCGCGGTGTGCTCTTTTTTTGCGTTTTGCTTAGGCGGTCTTGTACCAGGTGAAGGGGCTCTCTTTGATAACCATCTTCGCGGGCTGGCGGTTGGTGTTCTCAACGATGACGACTTCGCCCGGGTTCTCGGACTCGACGTTGTATCTGCCGTCGTCAACGAGGACGCCCTTGATAACTTCCCAAGCCTTGTCGAACTCGCCCTTGTTGACGAGAATGGGGTGGGAGGAGCTGACGTTCTTGAAGCCGACGCCGGATTCCTTGAGGGAGTTCTTCACTTCGGTGAAGACTTTGCCTCTGGTGCTGTCATGCTCGATGACAACCTGCTTGGTTCCGCTACCGAAATGGGTAGAGGCACGCGCTGTTTTACTGAGTTTACCTTTTTCAGCCATTTTAATTTCCTCCGTTAGGATAAAATATTTTTTTCTTTAAATGGAGCGGGAGACGATATTCGAGCGACTTCCGGTTTGGAAGGCCGGCGCTCTACCGGATTAAAATCCGAGCGCCCCGCAGCATTAATAAATTAAAGATGGAGCGGGAGACGAGGTTCGAACTCGCGACATCCAGCTTGGAAGGCTAGCGCTCTACCAACTGAGCTACTCCCGCGCGTGATTTGCGGCACGTCTAATAGTTTACCACAAACGCCCCCCGTTTGTCAACTTTAAAACGGGAGGCGTCGAATAATTTTTTCCTAATAGGAATCCATAAGTTTCTTAAGAACTATGGTTGTGTTGCCTTCGCTGTCCACTTTTCTGAAGAAGCAGCTGCGGTAACCCTCGTGGCAGGCGGCGCCGGTCTGCTCGACCTTAATGACGAAGCAGTCCTTGTCGCAGTCCACGTAGACTTCCTTGACTTTCTGGATGTTGCCGGAGGTCTCGCCCTTAATCCAGAAGGTCTGTCTGGATCTGGACCAGAAGCAGGCTCTGCCGGAGGTGAGGGTTTCCCGCACGGCGTCTTTGTTCATGTAGGCAACCATGAGCACGTCGCCGTTGTCTGCGTCCTGAACCACGCCGGGAATGAGGCCGTCTTTATCGTATTTCAGTCCGTCGAGAAATTGTTCAATCATCGTATGTCTTCCTTATTTCCACACCCCGCTTGTCGAGGTATTGTTTTATTTCTTTGATGCTGTGCTTGCGGTAGTGAGCCATGGAGGCGATGAGGGCGGCGTCCGCGTGTCCTTCGGTGAGGGCTTCGTAGATGTGTTCCAGGGTGCCCGCGCCGCCGGAGGCGATTACCGGTACCGGAACGGCGTCGGCAACGGTGGCGGTGAGTGGGATGTCGTATCCTATCTCGGTGCCGTCTCTGTCCATGCTGGTGAGGAGAATTTCCCCCGCGCCCAGCTTGCAGCCTTCCACGCACCATTCGATGGCGTCGATGCCGGTGGCGTTTCTGCCGCCGTGGGTGAATACTTCCCACTTGTTGTCGCCGACCTGCTTGGCGTCAACGGCAAGGACCACGCACTGGCTGCCGAACATTTCCGCGGCTTCCTTGATGAGGCCCGGATTTTTGATGGCGGCGGTGTTGATTCCGCACTTGTCGGCGCCGGTTTTGAGGATTTTTCTGAAATCGTCGGTGGTTCTGATGCCGCCGCCCACGGTGAAGGGGATGAACACCTGTTCCGCCGTGCGGGCCGCCACGTCAACGATGGTGTCGTGGTTGTCGGAGCTGGCGGTGATGTCCAGGAATGTAATCTCGTCCGCTCCCTCTCTGTTGTAGAGCGCCGCCAGTTCAACCGGGTCGCCGGCGTCTCTGAGGTTTACGAAGTTGGTTCCCTTTACGACTCTGCCGTCTTTGACGTCGAGACAGGGGATGATTCTTTTGGCTACCATAGGTACCTCCGTAATTTTAATATACTATAATAGTACCATATTTCGCGGATATTGTCACCTATCTTTGATGATGTGGTATAATAGAATATGGATTTTAATAGGTTTTAGGTTTCGGGTTTCAGGTTATTAGGTCAGGTGTTCGGCGAAGCCGAACGGATTATAAAACAAACGCTGTAATGTGGGTTGGTATAATCGCGCGCTTGCGCGGCACCTCACCTAAAACCTAATAACCCAATAACCTAATAACCTCATATAAGAGGTACATTATGAAAAAATATTACATAGGCGTCGACTTGGGCGGCACGAACGTGCGGTCATCCGTGGTTACGGAGGACGGCAAGATATTGGGCGGCGGCAAAGTTCCCTCCAAGGCCATGGAAGGACTGGACGCCACCGTTGAGCAGCTGCTCCTTTCCGTTAAGTTGGCTCTGGAGTCCGCGGGCAAGGATATTTCCGAGGTCGCCGGCGTGGGCATGTCCGTTCCCGGCACCCACAAGAGCAAAGAGGGCATCGTTGTTTGGTCGCCCAACTTCAAGGACTGGAACGGCGTCAATTTGGCGGGTCCCATCCGGGAGGCTCTGGGCGTTCCGGTTTGTATGGGGAACGACGCCAACGTGGCGGCCTTCGGCGAGTACGCCTACGGCGCCGGCAAGGGCACGAACATAATGGTTATGCTCACCCTGGGCACCGGCGTCGGCTCCGGCGTCATCATCGACGGCAAGATTTTCACCGGTGTCAACGAGGTGGGTCCGGAACTGGGCCACACAATCATACAGACCGACGGTCCCCGGTGCTCCTGCGGCAGATACGGCTGCGTTGAGGCCCTGGCCAGACGTGACGCCATAATCGACAGAGCCGCCCGAAAAGCCCACCGCGGGAGAGACACCGTACTCGTGGATATGTGTAATAACGACCTGCGGGATCTGACCCCCGCCATGATTTCCGAGGCGGCGTCAAAGGGCGACGAGATAGCCGTTGAGACCGTGAAGGAAACCGGCTACTACGTGGGCATGGCGGTGTCCAACGCCATAAACATTTTCAATCCGGACAAGGTGGTCATCGGCGGCGGAATAGCCGCGGCGGGTGATTTGCTCTTCGATTCGATAAAGACCACCGCCCGGGTGAACGCCCTCTACGCGGCTTACAGCGTCTGCGAGATAGTTCCGGCGGAGCTGGGCGACGACGCGGGCACCCTGGGCGGCGCCGCTCTGGCTCGGGCGGAGGCGTAATATGGTAAGCAAACACGAGCTGAAGGGAATTCTTATCCTCCTGCTCATCATCGGTCTCATCGCCTTCGTCATGGCGGCGATAAACGGCAATTTGGAGCGGTTCGGCATCAACTGGTTCTCCCCCAAGACGGTCTACGACAAAATTGCCTACGTGTCCGACGGCGACATTTGGGTCATGGACAAGGACGGAAGCAACCAAACCCGGCTCACCGAGGGAATGAAGGTCTCCACCGCCCCGGCGGTGTCTCCTTACGGAAACAGAATAGCCTTTGTGGGTCAGGGCAAGTTCGGCAGACAGGTGACAACCGTGTCTCCCGAGGGCGGCAAGGTTAAGTACATAACTTCCTCCGCGGAGACGAAGCGTATGCCCACCTATTCCCCCGACGGCTCCCATATGGCTTACATAATGAGCAACAAGATTTTCGTGGCCTCCTCAACCGGCGGCAGCGCCCACTCCGTGCTGCCCACCCACAACGAAATCCACGCCGCCATATCCGACGCCGTGGGCAGAAGCGAGATTCCCGCCTACAACAACTACGCCTGGGGTCCCGAGGGGAACATGATGATAGGTTCCGCCCGGGTGGGCGACGGTGACAACGCGCTTACCTACCTGGCGGGCATGGAGGACGGTGATTCTCAGCGGTTCCCTCCCCTTAAGGAGAACGCCAAAACTCAGGTGGTGGCCCTTGACTGGGCTCTGGCGGCCAACGTGTTCGCCGCGGCGGAGACGGCGGATAAGGAAACTTTCCTGGTGGTCTGCGAAGGTCTGCAAAACACGGTTCCCTATCCCATCGGCAAAAGGGACGTGAGCGATTTGGCTCTGTCTCCCGACGGCACGCTGCTGCTCTTTGCCGTGCGGAACGTGGAGGACAATACGCCTCCGGGCATATACCGCATAGATTTGCAGCTTAAGACCATAGACTTTTTCGCCGCCGGCATATACGAGGATTTGTCCTTTTCCCCGGACGGAGAATCTCTGCTGGCCACGGCCCTTGAGGGCGACAAATCGGATATTGTTCTCATAACCCTTTCGGACAACAAAATGACGAGACTCACAAAGGACGGCAAGTCCCGCAGCGGCGCCTGGTTCCCCATGAAGGGCTTTGAGACGGTTAAAAAGGACGGCGGCCATGTCCACGACGAACACTGCGGCCACGAGCATTAGGAAACCCCGATGAAATCACACGTGTTTTTCAGAGTTGTGCGAACGGATCGGTCGGAGCAGTACCTTATATGGGACGGGGATATCCGAGTGGGCCACCTGCACCTCCACTACGCCTACGATATCGTGTATATGACTCTGGCTTTGGAAATTGATATGACAAAGGAAGAAAAGGACGACCTCGTGGACGAGATAGACGACACCCTCATCTCCTCCGCCATTCCGCCCTACGACAGACACGCTCTGAACGTCACGATTCTCCGCGCCTCGGACGCGGACACATATACCATAGGAAACGCGGGAGACTGATATGCGGTTCGGAATAGCTGTACAGTCCCACAGAAGCCTCTACGGCGCCGTGCTGACGGCGTCGGAGTTGGAGTGCGAGAGCCTTCAGGTTGTTCTCACGGACCCCAACTCCTTCAAACACGACCCCATCGACGAGAAGAATCTGGGACTGTTTGCCAAGCACCTCCACAAATTTATCGAGGGCAAAACCATTGTCCACACCCCCTACGGCATGAACCTCGCCACCCCGGACGAGAAGCTGCGGAACGCCTCCAAGGCATCCCTTTTGGACGCTCTGGAGCGGGCCAGGATAATCGGCATGGACTACGTCATAACCCACATCGGCACCCACAGAGGCGTGCCGCTGGAGGAGGGCGTTAAGAACGTGCAGAACACCCTGACGGAGGTTATGCGGGAGACGGACTCGCCGGCCACCATCGTTTTGGAACCGGGAGCCGGCGGCAAGGACTCCGTGGGAGCCACCTTTGACCAGCTGGCCATGATTCTGGACGGCGTTCCGGACATCGTGGGCGGTCTGGGGGTCTGTCTTGACACGGCCCACCTCTGGGCGGCGGGCTACGAGATGAACTCCAAGGCCGGCACCGCGGCGGTTTTGGACGAGTACGAAAAATATATCGGCTTCGACATGCTGAAAGTTGTGCACCTCAACGACACTTTGATGGGTCTGGGGTTCAACAAAGACAGGCACTACGACATAGCCATGGGCAAAATCGGGCCCATGGGATTTAAGGCCTTTATTAACAGCAAGCGGATGCCCAAGGATATTCCGGGAATTATCGAAACGCCGCCGGGAGACAGCAAAAGCGACGACAAACGAAACCTGGATATGATAAGAAGTCTTGTGGTTAAGAAAAAACCGCAGCCGGCGGAAACGAATTTACCCGTACCGGAAGA
>JAGDDM010000087.1 GCA_017958015.1 Abditibacteriota bacterium
ACGCTTTCGGGCGGGAGATATTTCTCATTAAAGTCCACGTGGCCGGCACCACCCATGTGCGGAACATCCGGGACATCGAGCCCACGCTGAATGTGGGCGACAAGGTGAACTTCATCCTGGACCCGGCAAATCCCTACGACGAAAGGGCCATCGCCATGTTCGAAAAGGGCGGTCGGCGCATAGGCTTCGTGCCCAGGTCCCAAAACGAGATTTTGGCGGCTCTTATGGACGCGGGGAAACTCATCTATGCGGAGGTGGCCGACAAAGAGTTTGTGGACGACTGGCTCAAAATCACGGTGAAGGTGTACATGCATGACTGAAATATCCGTTCCGAGTTACGCGAAGATAAATCTCACCTTGGAAGTGGGACCGAGGCGCGCCGACGGCTACCACTCCCTTGACAGCGTGGTGCGTGTCATCGACCTTCGGGACGCCCTCACTCTGCGCGCGGCGGAGTGGATAACCGTCACCTGTTCCGACCCGGCGGTGCCCTGCGATGAGCGGAACACGGCGTATAAGGCGGCAAAGATTTTTTTTGAGCGCGCCGGCATAAAGTCCGGGGCGGCGATTCATATCGAAAAACACATTCCCTCCCAGGCGGGTCTGGGGGGCGGCAGCGGCAACGCGGCGGCGGTGCTGTCGGCGCTCAACCGCCTGTACGAAGCGAACCTTACAACCGACGATCTTTCCCGAATGGGCGCCGAGGTGGGTTCCGACGTGCCGCTTTTTTTCCGGGGTCCCCTTCTGCGCATGCGGGGCCGGGGTGAGATAACGGAAAATCTTCCCTACGACTTGTCCATGTCTCTGGTGATAATAAAGCCCAAGGCGGGCGTCTCCACGGCGGAAGCCTATCGGGCGCTGGACCGGCGGGTGTCGATTCCGGAGTTTAATGTGTCGGAGAAGATGATAAAGGCCCTCGCTGCCGGCGGCGATGTGTGGAAATACGTGTCCAACGACTTCGAGTCGGTTTGCGATTTGCCGGAGATAGCGGAGGCGAAGAGGCTTCTCACCGGAGCCAAAGCGGTTTGCATGAGCGGCAGCGGCAGCGCTGTCTACGGTGTTTACGACCCCGATGAGGCTCGGAAAGTTTACGAAAGCATAAAAGACGGCCGAGAGTGTTATCTCTGCGGCGGATACGAGGAAGATAATGAGTAAAGTTACCGCGGTTATACTTGCGGGCGCCAAGGCGGATTTCGGCGAGGATACAACCATCAGCCGAGCCATGATTCCCCTCGGCGGTGACACAATGATAGGACATATAACAAAGGCGCTGAAGGCGTCTCCCTCGGTGGGCAAAATCATCGCCGTGGGAGATGTGGCTGACGGCAATATTGACGAGATAATTTCCCCCGGAGACTCCCTCTTTGCCAACCTCCTGAAGGGGGCGGAGGCGGTCCCGGAAGGCGACATATTGATTCTTACCTGTGACATCCCCCTCATCACTTCCGAGGGCGCGGAGCACTTTTTGGCGGAGGCCGCGGGCAGGGGCTTCGACTTCGCGGTGCCCATCATAAGCAAAGAGGACTGCCTGGCGAAGTACCCGCAATTCAAGCGCACATATCTGAGGATAGCCGAGGGCACCTTTACCCTGGGGAACATCATGATGATTTCCAAAGATTTCATAACGAGCCGCCGAAAGACAATAGAAGACGCTTACAACGCCCGAAAGAACCCCCTTAAATTGGCAAGAGTTCTCGGACCGGGTGTCCTCCTTCGGCTCATTCTCGGGGCCGTGTTTCCGGGCCTTCTGAAAACGGAGTCGCTGGAGAACATGTTCGGCAAGATGCTGGGCGCCAAGGTTAAGGCGGTTCGCAGTCCCTACGCGGAGATCGGCGAGGACATCGACAAGCAATCCGATCTTGACGCCGTGCGTGCGGTGTTCGCGGAGAGGGGCAAATGAAAGAATTTCCCATTCTCCGAGACATAACCGAGGGCAAGAAAGTACGGAATCTCACGGACGCCGAGCAGACCGCTTTGGCGGCGGAGATTCGCGACAAAATTTTGGAGACCGTCAGTAAGACGGGCGGTCATCTGGCATCCAACCTGGGCGTTGTGGAGCTTTCCATCGCTCTCCACAGCGTCTTCGACGTGCCCACCGATAAAATTATTTGGGACGTGAGCCACCAGTGCTACCCCCACAAACTCCTCACCGGCAGAGCGGACAAGTTCAACACTCTCCGTAAGTTCGGCGGTATCTCCGGTTTTACCAGACGGGACGAAAGCTACGCCGACCCCTTCGGCGCCGGCCACGCCAGCACATCCGTTTCCGCCGCGCTGGGCATCGCAAAGGCGAGAGACCTCACAGGCGGCGATTACAGAGTCGTCGCGGTGATAGGCGACGGCTCCGTCACCGGCGGCTTGGCCCTTGAGGGCCTCAACAACGCCGCGGGCCTCAACACGGATATCACCGTGGTACTTAACGACAACAAGATGTCCATATCGGAAAACGTGGGCGCCTTTGCTTTGCACCTTGCCAAACTCCGCATGGCTCCCTTCTACAAGAAAACCTCCGAAAAGGCCAAGTCGGTTTTGGGTAAGCACAAGAACGTGTCCAGAGCCGCCGAGGGTGTTGCCCACGGCGTGGTGCGCCTTTTCGGTTCCGACTCCGGCGCCATATTCGAGGAAATGGGCTTTACCTACATCGGCCCCATCGACGGCCATAACATTCCGGTTATGAAAAAGGTTTTCGAGGCTGTGCGGCGGGAAAAGGGCGCGGTTCTGGTCCATGTTGTCACAACCAAGGGCAAGGGCTACGAGTTCGCGGAGAACAACGCCACCGGTTTCCACGGCATCTCCGGTTTCAACGTCCTCGACGGCAACATCGAAAGGAAGCCCTCCAACCTCACCTTCACGGGCGAGTTCTCCGACGCCCTTATTAATCTCGCCGAGAAGAACGAGCGCATAGTGGCGGTGACGGCGGCCATGCCCGACGGCACGGGTCTTACCAAGTTCAAAGAACGGTTCCCGGAGCGGTTCTTCGACGTGGGCATAGCCGAGGAGCACGCGGTGACTTTCGCCGCGGGAATGGCTTCTCGGGGTCTGCGGCCGGTGGTGGCGGTGTACTCCACTTTCCTCCAGCGTGCCTACGATCAGATTATCCACGATGTGTGTCTTCAGAACCTGCCGGTGGTGTTCGCCGTTGACAGAGCCGGGCTTGTGGGCGAGGACGGTCCCACCCATCACGGCGTTTTCGATTTGGCTTTCCTGCGGAGCATACCCAACATGACGCTGGCGGCGCCCCGTGACACAATGAAACTTCGGGATTTGCTCACATTCGCTTTCAGCCACAAGGGGCCCGTTGCTCTCCGCTACCCCCGGGGCGGCTCTCCGGTTCCCCACGAGAACGGTGACGCGGAGCCGGTGGCTCTCGGAAGAGGTGAGCTTCTTCTTGAGGGCACGGACACGGTTATTGTGGCGGTGGGACCCACGGTCTACTCCGCTCTGGACGCCGCGGAAATGCTTCGGAACGAGGGTATCTCCGCCGCGGTGGTTGACCCGGTGTTTATAAAGCCCCTTGATAAGGACCTTATGTACGATATACTCACCCGCAAAGTGCCGGTTTTGGTTGTGGAGGACGGAACATCCTCCGGAGGGGTGGCCGGGGCCCTGGCGGAGTTCGCCGCCGAGAACGATATCGGCAAATTCCACCTCGAGACCGCCGGACTGCCGGATAAGTTCATCGAGCACGGCCAGCTTAATTTGCTGAAAGACAAATACGGCCT
Organism: Abditibacteriota bacterium; assembly: GCA_017958015.1. GTDB lineage: Bacteria > Armatimonadota > UBA5829 > UBA5829 > UBA5829 > RGIG10368. Next base: position 3,723 of record JAGDDM010000087.1, read on the forward strand.
GACGGCGGGAAAAATCGCCGAGAGGGTTTATCGGATACTTAAAGGATAAGGGAGGGAACCGTCCCCAAATCGCAAGGTATGATTACGGAGTCGGAACGTAAACCTAAATGATGAACATACGTTTGAATATTGATGTTGCCGAGGGGTACAAGAGTAAATCCCAGGCGGCGAGAGTTTTCACGGAGTTATGGGTGGCGGAAAATATGTTTTGTCCCCGTTGCGGTGCGCCTTTTCTTAACCATTTGCGAAATAACGCTCCCGTTGCCGATTTTTCCTGTCCGTCTTGCGGCGATATATTCGAGTTGAAATCTAAAAGCGGTTCACTGCCGAACAAAATACCCGACGGTGCTTACGATACAATGATAAGCAGAATCACCGGTAATACGAATCCGGATTTTTTGTTTATGACTTACTCGCCGGTTGATTTTCGTATCGAAGATTTGATTTTAATCCCCAATTATTTTTTCGTTCCCGAAATTATCGAAAAGCGAAAACCCCTTGCGGATACGGCAAGACGTTCAGGTTGGGTGGGGTGCAACGTGCTTATCGGGAAAATACCCAATCAAGGACGGATTCCGATTATATCCGATGGAGTTCCGCGGGATAAGTCAGCTGTGGTGGCCGATACAACGAAACTTCTGGGCCTAAAAGTCGAAAAGCTTTCTTCTCGCGGTTGGCTCTTTGATGTTTTGAACTGTGTGAACGAAATCGAAAGTGAGGACTTTACACTCGATGATGCGTATCGTTATGTTGATGTTCTTGCCGCCAAGCACCCGGATAATCATAATGTAGAGGCAAAAATTCGCCAACAACTTCAGCTTTTGCGGAACAAAGGGTATATAGAGTTTGTCGGTAGGGGTAAATACAAAAAGATTTAACCGCAATATTCGAAAACGCCGAAATCGATAGTTTTATCGGTATCGGCGTTTCATTTCGATATATATGTTATCCGTCGGCGGTAATTTCACCGATTTTTCTAACAACCTAATCTCAAAACATAGTCGCAAATCAAGCCCGTAAGGACGGCGAAGACCGTTACGTACAGGATATACAACACGAAATTGCGGATGCCCAGCACGATTTTCAGGGCGCCCAGGTTGGTTATTTTGGTGGCGGGGCCGGTGAGCATAAAGCCCGCAGCGGCGCCCACGGTCATGCCCTCATCCAGCCAAGCCCGCAAAAGGGGAATGGTGCCGCCGCCGCAGGCGTAGAGGGGGATTCCCACGGTGGCGCCGAGAAAGACTCCCAATGCACGGTGGTTGCCGAAGAGGTCGGCGAAACCTTCTTGGGGCACGTAGCGCTGAAAGAGCACCGACAACAGAATACCCACGGCAAACCACATACCGGTCGCTTTTAAGTTGCGGCCGATATTTTTTATGAGCCTTACGAAAAGGTTGGGGTGGGTGTCGTGGCAGGACCGCTCTTTGAAGCCCTCGAAGTTGAAGATGCCCTCTCGGCAGAGATAGCGCACCAAGAGGCCGGCGGTGAGACCGCAGAGGAAGCAGGATATGACCCGCACCGCCAGGACAGTCTTCCCGAGAGCGAAGCTGTAGCCCGCGAGTTGGGGGTTGAGGAGAACGGAGCTCATCATGAAGGCGGCCAGGATGTCGTCCTTTACTCCCTTTTGGGAGAAGGACGCGGCGATGGGCACCGTGCCGTACATGCAAAGAGGGGATAATATCCCGAGTATGCTCGCGAAAATTATCCCCGTAAGGCCCTTGGATTTGGGCATGAGGCCGTGGATTTTGTCTTTGGCGAACACGGAGATAACAGAGCCTATCACCGTTCCCAGCAGATAGTAGGGCAGGATTTGGCGCAGTATCACCGTGAGGTAGTACCAAAGATATGTGAGTTCGGCCCTCATTTCAGTGTGATGAGTTTGTAGTTTTGGGTTCCCAGACCTATTTGTTCGCCGTAGACCAGGGTGTGGTAGCCGTTTTGGCGTTCGATTCTCTTTTGCAGAGCCTGGCCGTCGGGAGCGGCGTAGACAAGGTCGTAGCAGGCTTTGTCCAGAGCTACCGGGTCCAGGGAGGCGAGAATGCCGATATCCTTCATCTCCGGGTCCGCGGGATGGGAGGAGCAGTCGCAGTCAACGGAGAGGTTGTTCATGACGCTGATGTAGAGAATCTTCTTGCCTCTGTCGTCCGCCACCGCCTTGGCCGCTTCCGCCATGGATTCGAGGAACTTATTCTGCTCCGTGCTCCAGATGTTCTTGTCCTGACCTGCGCCGTGGATGAGGGCTTTGCCGTGGGAGGAGCCGATGCCGATGGACATGTTCTTTATGGCGCCGCCCATACCCGCCATGGCGTGGCCCTTGAAGTGGCTGAGGATAACGTAGAAGTCGTAGTTCGCGTAGTGGGAGCCCACTTCGTCGTATTTAAGATGCTTGCCGTTTTTCACCGGGAGCTTAATTGAGCCTTCCGCGTCCATGATGTCCACGGGGCAGAATGTGAAGCCGTGGTCTTTGGCTACCTGGCGATGCATTGCCGTCTCGGAACGACCGCCGCCGTAGGCAGTGTTGCACTCCACAATGGTGCCGTTTACGGAAGTGACGAAGGGCTTGATGAGATCCGGCGACAGGAAGTTATGGCCGCCGGGCTCACCGGTGCTTATTTTCACCGCGACTTTGCCCTTGCCCGTGGCCTTGCGGTCCAAGGCTTTGTAGACCTTTTCGATGCCCGCGGGGCTGATGTCGGTGGTCATGTAGACCTTGGCCTGCTTTTTCGAGATTTTTTTCGTCGCCGCGGGTTCGGTTTGTTTTTTTGTCTCTTTGGAGGACTTGGAGGTATAAGCCACGGAACAAACCAGAGCCGCCGCGCAGAGGGCGCAGAGCGCGTATATGAGTTGTCTTTTCATAATTCGAATCCCTCAAATTCGTACATTCCGCACTTTTTCAGCGCGTCTATATACTTATTGTAATCGATTTCTATGATGTTTGTAAAGTAGTGGTTGATGTGTTTTTCCCCTTTTTCCCACCACTCGATAAGGAGGAACTCTTTTTTGTCATCCGCGGGGACGGAGTCGATTTCAACGGCTTTGTCCGTGGTGATTGTCGCCGCGCCTTTGAGGAGGATTTCGCCGTCGGATACCCGTGTCACTTTGTATTCGACTTCCGCCGGCTCGGTTGTGTCGTTGACGCCGAAGAGGGCGAGGCGGCCGTCTTTGGGTTCGTCGAACATAAGGCACAGGGGCTGTTGGGAGCGGCGGATGTAGTGATAGGCAAGCTTTTTCGTGAAGTAGTAGTCCGCCACCGCGTCGGAGACCTGGGGCCAGCCGTCCAGGAGGTTCCACCAGATGATTCCGGTGCGTATGGGTTTGCCTATTCTGAACTTTTCGATGAAATATTTCTTCGCCTCGCCTTGGGAGATTTGGCTTCGGCGGACAAAGTCGCCGAGACTGTCTCCGACGCCGCCGAAGAGGGTGAGGACCTGATTGTAGGCAAGGCGGATTCGGTATGCGAAGGGGGCGTTAGGGTCCGTTTCCGGGCTTGCCGCGTGGACAAGGTATTCCTCCGTTGGGGTGCCGTCATCATTGAAAATCTTTTCGGGTTCCCTCAGGAATCGGCGCAGTGACTCCGGGGAGGGGAAGCCGTGGTAGCCGGTTTCGCTGGCGAAGTGGCAGAAGGTGTCTTTGTAGTAGGCGCCTTTGAAGTAGTCCCGGGGACCCCAAAGGTGCTCCTCCGGCATGACGCCGCCTGCAGTGACCGCCGGACTGACGAAGGGGGAGCTGGGGAGATAGGGACGGGTGTAGTCCTGGGACTCGCAGACGCGCTTCAGGACCTGTCGGGTGATGAAGTTGTTTCCCGGATCCCGGCGGAAACCTATCCAGTCCCGGTAGCAGATGTCGCCCTCGTTGTCGCCGGCATAGAGGATAACCGACGGGTGGTTCCGGAGGCGTTTGACTTGATAGGTCGCTTCTTCTTCGATTTTCTTGGCGAAAATGTCGTCTTGGGGGTACACGGCGCAGCCCATGGCGAAGTCCTGCCACACCATGATGCCCCGCTCGTCGCAGAGGTCGTAGAAACGGTCGCTTTCGTAGACGTTGCCGCCCCAGCATCGGAGTGCGTTGCAGCCGATGTCATCCAGAAGCTCAAAAAACTTTTCCGTGCGGCTCGGGTCGTTGCAGTGGAAGGCGTCCAAGGGGACGTGGTTGGTACCCAGGACGAATACCCGCTTGCCGTTTACTTTGAAGCAAAAGTCGCCGTTGCCGTCCATGTCCGTGGCGTCGGTTCTTATGAGCTCTACCGTGCGGACACCCACTTTCAGGCGGTATTCGTCTTTGACTTCGCCTTTGTACAGAAGGGTGACGACGGTGTCGTAGAGGTTGGGGGCGCCGTAGTTTTTCGGGTTCCAGAGTTTGGGGTTTTCGATGGTGAAATTGTGGGCGTCGGTGTTGTGCCAAAGGCGTTTTTCGAAGGAGAACCCGCTACCGCCGCAGACGCCTTTGACTTTGACGGAGTAGTCCCGGGCGTAGTCGCCGGAGAGAGCGGCGTTTAC
>JAGDDM010000006.1 GCA_017958015.1 Abditibacteriota bacterium
AAGCTTCGGCAACCTGAAAAATCTGAAGTGGCTCTACCTCAACAACAACGGCCTTACCTCCCTTCCGGAAAGTTTCGGCAATCTCACGGCTCTGCGGACTTTGGAACTTAACGACAACAACCTCACCGCTCTGCCGGCGAGCATAACCAAGCTGAAAACCAACACCTGGGACAAGGACTCCCCGGATTTGAGAAAGAACAAACTTCCCGTGACCGAGCTGCAAAAACTGCTCCCCGACGACGCGGCGAAAAAACAGGCCAAGAAACAGCGAAAATAATCTTTATAACCTCTCCGAGAAACCCTCGGGGAGGTTTTTTCACCTTGACATATACCCCCGATTTATGATAATCTTGTATTAAGAAGAGTTTGCTTATCGATAGGTAAACATTGTCCGAAAGATGCAAGATGGAAACGAAAGAAATTACTGTTGACGCGTCCGGTGGCGCGCGTCTCGATGTGTATTTGGCGTCCCTATTGGAGGACGTCTCCCGCTCCTACATTCAAAAACTCATTGTGGACGGCTTTGTGTCGGTGAACGGAATGACTCCCCGGGCAGGGATGAAGGTGGCGGAGGGCGATAAAATCTCCGTGACTTTCGCGGACCCGGTGCCCACGGATATTCTGCCGGAGGACATTCCTCTGGACATCCGCTACGACGACGACCACATTATGGTGATAAACAAGCCCAAGGGTATGACGGTGCACCCCGCGCCGGGCTCTCCCACGGGCACGCTGGTGAACGCCATTCTCGCCTGCGGCTGCTCTCTTTCCTCCGTAGGCGGAGTGGAGCGCCCGGGCATCGTCCACCGCATAGACAAGGACACATCCGGGCTTCTCGTTGTGGCCAAAACCGACGCGGCCCACACCCGTCTTTCCGAGGCCATCAAGGTCCACGACGTTAAACGGAAATACATCGCAATACTCTGCGGCAGAATCACGTCTTTTACAAAGAGCAAAGTTGACGCTCCCATAGGTCGGGACCCGGAGGATCGGCAGCGCATGGCGGTCATTAGGGATCCGGAAAAGTACACCGCCAGGAACGCCGTGACATACTTCGAGGTCATGGAGAAGTTCCGCTCATTGACCATGGTTGAGGCCTCCCTGGAGACCGGCAGAACCCACCAAATAAGGGTTCACGCCAAGTTCATGGGCTATCCGGTGCTGGGGGATATGCTCTACAATCGGGGCAGGCTCAAAAACGTCTACGCCCCTTACAACAAACTCGAACTGAGGGAGCTTATGCCCCTTATCGAAAATCTTCACGGTCAGGCGCTCCACGCCCACACCCTGGATTTCGCCCACCCCATAACCGGCGAAGCTATGCACTTCGAGGCGCCGCTGCCGCCGGATATGACCGCTCTCATTGACTGGCTTCGCGCCAAGGGATAAGAGGTACAACAATGAAACGAATAATCGCCGTAATCATACTCGCGCTTTTTGCCGCCGCCGCCCACTGCGCCGGCGCGGAGGACTGGCTGCTGAAATCCGATAAGTTCAGCCGCTCCGTATCCCATTCCGTGGGTTTTCTGAAGACGGCGAAGATTACATATGACAGATATCAGATGCTGGGCGCCGCAAGCCCGGAGTTTGTGATTGACGTTAAAAACAAAGACGGCGACCCGGTGTTCCTTACCCCCGGCGATTTCAAGGCTCTGGACGTGAAGGACGAGGGCGGGGAAAGCGGTATGAAGCGCACCTACACTCTCGTGTCCCATAAGGACGGCTATCCCATAACCGTGTCCCTGGTGTACACATCCTCTCCCACCGGCGAGTATATCACCAAGCACATGAACGTTATTCCCACCAAGAAAGCCGCCGACGTGATTGTGTCCGGAATCACCCTGGAGAGTCTGACGATGAAGCCCTCTCTGGCCCAGGTGGCCGCCGCCTCAATTTTTGACGGCATAGATTTGGGCGAAGACATCAACCCCGAAAACGCGCCTTTCGTTCTCAGAGGCGTCTCATACATCGGCGGTCTGGACCTGAAGGCGAAGAAGGGTTTTTACTTCATCTACAACACCCGAACCTCCAAGAGTCGGGCGTTCTATAACCGCAGAAACGAGATCATGGTGTGGGAAGACGTGAATCAGCCCGCCACCGTGGGCTACACCTCCGGCACCGTCATCATCGGCGCTCTTGAATGCGACAATCCTCAGGCTCTCTACGAGCGGAGCAGAGCGGTGTTCGCCGAAACCGTGCTGCCGAGACTTACGGGCGCCAAGGAGTTTAAGAGCCTCAATTTGACGAAGCCCCGCTTCGTTCCCGTTGTTGAACCCGTGTCGGTGTCCTGTGACGCCTATATCACGGAAAACGGCGGATATCTCGTGTTCTTCAACCCCACCGGCGACACGCTCACGGTTCACGGGGTTACCGACGAGCGGTTTATCAAAAACAGCAAAAACCTGACCGCGGAGGGACTCGATATCGCCTCCGGCAAGATTGAGGCGGAGCTGGAGCCCGCCTCCGTGAAAATCATTCCCGTGAAGGTTAAAGAGTAATGGCAAAATTAAGCGACTACGGATATTTCGACGACGAACGGCGAGAGTTCGTCATTACCCGCCCCGACACTCCGGCGCCCTGGATTAACTACATCTCCAACGGCAAATATACCGGACTCGTTTCCCACACCGGGGGCGGGTTTTCCTATTACATAGACCCCAGAGACGCTCGCATCAGCCGTCTGCGTTACAACTCCATGCCCTTCGACAGACCCGGCAGATACGTTTATTTGCGGGAGGACGACGGTTCCTATTGGTCTCTCACATGGCAGCCCACGGGCCACAAAGTCGACTCCTACGAGTGCAGAGTGGGAGCGGGCTATCAGAAAATCTCCTCCTCATACAAGGGCATATCTTCCTCCGTTACATACTTCGTGCCGAAAAGCGACGACCTGGAGATTTGGCGGGTTTCGCTTACAAACGACGGCGGCAAGCCCCGGAAGTTTAAGGTCTATTCCTACATCGAGCTCTGCCTGGGCCACGCTCTCGTGGATCTCATCAACCAGCCCAACGACCAACACTTCAACATCGCCGCTTTCGACAAGGGACGCAACGCAATCTTCGCCACCAAGAACTACTGGGTTACCAATCGTGCGGTGTCCGTGGAACAACCCAACGCGGCCTGGGACAAGTACGTTTTCTTCGGCTCCACATTGAAGGTCGATTCTTACGATTGTTCCAAAGACGGTTTCATCGGACCCTGGAGGAGCGAGTCGAATCCGGCGGGCATCGAAAAGGGCGTTCTTGACTGTACGGATATCACCGCCGGCGACGCCTGCGCCGCTCTGCAAAGCGAGGTGGCGATTGAGCCCGGCAAGACCGTTGAGTTCGCGATTCTCATGGGCTGCGTGGATAAAGAAAATTATCTCCCGCTCTCCGATAGGCTCCTTGCCGAATACAAGACCGTTGAGGCCTGCGACGAGGCCCTCGACGAGGTTATAAAGGGTTGGCATGAGTATCTCGGCGCGGTGACGGTTAAGACTCCCGACGAGAACATGAACAGAATGCTCTCAACTTGGGGTATGCGCCAGAGCTGGGTGACTTTCAACATGAACCGCAACGCCGGTTACTACCACGGCGGTCTGCTTTTCGGTGTGGGTATGCGGGACCAGTCCCAGGACTTGATGGGTCCCATTCTCTCCGACCCGGCGGAGGTTCGCTCCCGGATTCTCGAACTCTACACCCATCAATTCGAGAACGGCAGTACTCTCCACAACTATTTCAAGCTGACGGGGCAGGGCGAGCGCACGGGCCACTCCGACACGCCGCTGTGGCTGCCCTTCGCTCTCACAACTTACCTCAAGGAGACCGGGGACTTCACGATTCTCGATGAACAGGTGCGGTTCCAGGACTCCGAAAACACGAAGTCCGTGCTCTGCCACGCTTTCGGCGCCTGTGACTACGTTATATCCCAACTCACCGAGGGCAATCTGCCCAAGTTCGGCCCCGGGGACTGGAACGACACTCTGGACTACGTGGGCCGCAAGGGAAAAGGCGAGAGCGTTTGGGTTGCCCACTTCCTCTGCTTCGTGCTGCGGGAAATGCTCGGCTTAATCCACCGTATCGGCGGCCATGGGGACAAGACAAAGTTCTACGCCGAAAAATACGACCTGGTGAAGAACGAGCTGAACACCCGTTGTTGGGACGGCGGTTGGTATATCCGCGGCACCAGAGACGACGGCGGCGTTATCGGCTCCTCTTCCAACAAAGAGGGCAGGATATTCATGAACGCCCAGAGTTGGGCGGTTATATCCGGAGTCGCCGAGGGCAAGCGGGCGAAAACCTGTCTCGAAAACGCCCATAAGCACCTTGCCACGGAGCGGGGACCGAAGATTTTGGCGCCGGCATACAGAACCGTGGATCCCGGCGTGGGTCTGGCCACCAGATGCGTGCCCGGCAAGAAGGAAAACGGGGCGATTTTCGACCATGTGGCGGCCTGGGCGATCGTCGCCAACGCCATGGCGGGAGAGGGTGGCAGAGCCTACGAGTATTACCGGGAAACAATGCCCCCGGTGCAGGCTCGCGACCCGGAGATTTATAAGATGGAGCCCTACGTCTATTCCGAGTATGTCACCAGCGACGAGCATCCCACCTTCGGCGCCGCCTCCCATTCCTGGCTCACAGGCAGCGGTGTGTGGATGTTCAGAGCGGGTCTCGACTATATTCTCGGCGCGAAACCGGATTACGACGGCCTCGTTATCGACCCGAGCATACCGGAGTCGTGGAAAGAATACGACGTGAGCAGAATGTTCCGGGGCGTCAGATATAACATTCACGTTTCCAATCCCCACGGAGTATCAAAGGGCGTGCAATATATCGAGATTGAGGGCCGTCGAGTCGAGGGAAATCGAATCCCCGTCGAAAACGTAAAAAAAGAAATTTCCGTTTTATGCGTTATGGGATGACTTTTTTTCCGGAAATAGGTTATAATATATATAGAGGGAAAAGGGAATAGGGAGTAGTGTGTGAGTGCCGATTATATTCGGAACTATCCGAGGTTGTTTCGGCGCTAACGCCTCATCCTTAATACCTAACCCACGATGACATCAAAAGAGGTGTACGACAATGTACAACAAAATCACGGTGGGCGCCGTCGGTGCCGGTGATCCCGCTCCCATCAAAGTAAGCACCGAAGTTTTCGAAGGCTACGGCGAATGCGTCAAAATGTCCAACGGTACCGTTGAGCTCTTCGTTACAAAAGAAGTGGGCCCCAGAGTTATCTGTTACAGATATGTGGGCGGCAAGAATATTTTCGGAACACTCAAGAAGGGTGAAGGCGACATCAAGACCGAGCTTGGTACATGGGAAGCTTTCGGCGGCCACAGATTTTGGCACGCTCCCGAGCTCACCGGCACCTATGCTCCCGACAGCAATCCGGTTGAATTCGACATGGTGGGCAGAAGCACGGCCCGCTTCATCTGCGACTGCAAAGAAATTACCGGTATTCGCAAAGAGATGTATGTCCGCCTTGACAAGACAGGCAGTTGTGTAACCGTTACCCACACCCTCACCAACAAGGGCCTTTTGCCGGTTACCGTTGCTCCCTGGGGTATCACCATTATGGAGAGCGACGGCACCGCCATTATTCCTCAGGAGCCCTACGCCAAGCACAGCGAGAACGTTCTCCCGGTGCGGCCCATGGTTATGTGGGCGTTTACGAACCTCAGTGACGAGAGATTCAAGATTGGCAAGAGATACGTTCGCCTGTCTTGCGATTCATCCCTTAAAGAGCCCCAGAAGTTCGGCGTCACCGACACCCTGGGCTGGGCGGCCTACGCCAAGGGCAGCAGACTTTTCGTAAAGCGCTTCGGCTACGACAAGAGCTACAACTATCCGGATTACGGCTGCAACGTGGAAGTCTACACCGCCGGCAGAATGCTTGAGCTTGAGACTTTGGGTCAGCTTGAAATGCTGAAGCCCGGCGAAAGCGCTACCCACGTGGAGCACTGGTATCTCTTCAACGATATCGAGCTTGGCAGCACCGAGGAGTCCATCGCCAAGAAACTGCTTCCCATCATTCACAAGACCGATAAGTAGGAATCTATACCCATGAACTTTAAAGACCGACTGGCAAAAATCATTCATCCCCTCGAAGTCGAGTTCAGCGACATCGCGTTCTACGGTCGAATCGACCCGCAGAAAAAAGTCAACTCTCCATGCGCCCGATTCTATCACGAAATCGACTTTGTTCAACAGTTTATAGACCTGTTCCCGGACAAAGCCGAGAAGTGGCAGGAACTTGCGATTAAGGCCGCCGAAACGGTTATGGCCAAAATCGAAGAGGACCCCAAGGGCGCGGTTGAAGCCGGCGAGAAGATTCTCGCCCCCATCGCCAAAGAGGCGAAGAAATATACCATCTACTGCGTTGGCCATGCTCATATCGATATGAACTGGATGTGGGGCTGGCAGGAGACGGTGAACGTCACCCACGACACCTTCATGACAATGGATAAAGTCATGGATGAGTTTCCGCAGTTCCGCTATTCCCAGAGTCAGGCTTCCACATACGAAGCCATGCGGAAGTACTGCCCCAACATCTTCGAGATGATTAAGAAGCGGATTAAAGAGGGCAGATGGGAAGTCACGGCCTCCACTTGGGTGGAGAGCGATATGAACATGATTTCCGGCGAGTCTCTTTGCCGCCATCTTCTCTACACCCGGGAGTTCTTCAAGAAGTACTTCGATATGGACCCCGAGGACGTGAAGATCGGCTACTTCCCGGACACTTTCGGCCACTTCTGGACGGCCCCGTCGATTTTGACTAAAGGCGGCGTCAGCAGATATTACCATATGCGCCCCAGCCACGGCATTCCCATGCTCTACAAGTGGCAGGCGCCGGACGGCTCTCAGGTTCTCGCTTTCAACGAACGCGACAGTTACGGCGGCAACTTCTCGCCTCGCATGGTCAAGTTCATGGTTGACTTCTGCAAGGAAACCGGCGCGAAGAATTACATGTACACCTACGGCGTCGGCGACCACGGCGGCGGACCCACCAGATTCGATATCCGCCTTGCCGACGAGCTTCTCTCTTGGCCGGTATATCCCACCGTCAAGCCCGCCACCACCGATGATTTCTTCACGGCCATCGAAAAGGAAAACCTCGACCTGCCGGTTGTGAACAGCGACACCAACTTCCTCCTTGAGGGCTGCTACACCGCCGAGTCGGAAATCAAGCACGCCAACAAGGTCAGCGAATCCATTATTCCCGAAGCGGAAGCTTTGGCCTGCGTCTCCTCCGCTTACGGCGACATGGAGTATCCCAAGGATCTTATCTACGAAGCTTGGATTAACACTCTGTTTAACCACTTCCACGATATTCTCCCGGGCAGCGGCATCCGCGACACCGTTACCTACGCCATCGGCAAGTTCCAGGACACCAGAGCGGCGGCATCCGCCATCCGCACAAGAGCCTATCGCGCCATCGCCGAGAAAGTGGACACCTCCTTCATCGTCGGCAGAGGCTTTATGGGCAACGGTTTGGGCGACGGCCTCGGCTCCGGCGTCGGATTTGCCACCGACTACACGGACTACACCTCCCGGGGCGCCGGCAGCAAAGGCGCCGAACCGGTGGTTGTGTTCAATACCAAGCCTTGGCGGCGCAAAGAGCAGATTATCGTCGAGGTTTGGAACAAGGACCTCAAAGACGACAGTTTCGAGACTTGGAACAACTGCCTCAGAGGCTGGCATATCGTTGTTACCGACAAGGACGGCAACGAGCAGGTCGGTCAGGCCGTGGAAACCGGCACCTTCTGGGGACCTCACCATTTCGTCAAAGTCGCTTTCGAGGCGGATGTTCCGGCTTTCGGTTACAACGTCTACTACATCGACCAGACACGGTGCGACCCGGAGCGGGACAAGTCCAAGGATGTCAGAGACAGCGGCGTCTTTATGAAGATGATGCACATCCCGGTTTCCGAAAACTACCAGGGCGACAACTGCATCGAGAACGAGTTCCTGAAGGTCAAGTTCGACATTCACACAGGCGCCATCTGCGGCGTTACCGACAAGGAAACCGGCGTTGAGTACGTCCAGCCCGGCAAGCTCTTCGGATTCCTTGAGGGCGGCGTCGAGGCTCCCAACATCATGAGCGCTTGGATTGTGGGCATCGTCAACGACGTTACGCCTCTCACCACCGGCGGCAACTTCGAGCGGATTCTGAACGGCCCCAACAAAGTCACCCTCCGCAGAACCGTCAAGTACGGCAACTCCCCGGTTACGATTGACATCTCCCTGGCGAAGGGCAGCCGGAAGATTGACTTTAAGGTCAAGACCCGCTGGGTGGAAATCGGCAGCAAGGATAAGGGCATTCCCATGCTCCGCGCCGTATTCCCCTTCAACACAAAGGGCGGACAGCCCACCTACGAAATCGCTTTCGGCAACCAGCAGCGGCCTCAGTCGGCTCAGGTTATCCCCGCGCTGAAGTGGGCGGACCTCTCCTGCGACGACTACGGCATGACTCTCGTGAACAACGACAAGTACGGCCATATCTGCGAGAACGACACCATGTATCTCCAGCTTATCCGTTCCTCCTACGAGCCGGATTGTCTGCCGGAAGTTCGCGACCATGAGATTACTTATTCCGTCATCTTCCACAAGGGCGCCTGCGACACCGTGGAAGCCACCAAAGCGGGCGAGAACTACAACGCTCCCATGAAAGGTGTTTCCACCACCGTTCACGAGGGCACTCTGCCGGCGGCCAAGAGCTACGCGGAAGTTCTCACCGACGGAGCCTTCATCAGCGCCATCAAGCGGGCGGAGGACGAAAAGGGCATCATCCTGAGAGCCTTCTCCATCAGCGATAAGAACCTTACACTCAAGGTCAAGCTGGCCGAGGAGCTTGCTCCCGCCGGATCCGCCGCTATCGAGACCGACGTTTTGGAGAGACCGCTTGCCAAAAACACCGCTTCCTTCAAGGACGGCGTGCTCACGGTTAAGCTTCCCAAACGGAGCAATGTGACGGTCAAAATAGGTTAATATACAACAACGATTCCTCCGCCGAAAAAGCGGAGGAATTTTTTTTCTTTTTTTCCGAAAAAAGGTATTGACATTCGTGCGGATTACGCTTAAAATTATAATGGATGAAATTGGTGTTAAGGTACGAATTTCATCGAAAATAAACATAATTGTGTGTAACCGCATAAATATTTCAAACGGTTACGGGAGTTTTTTCCGTATGAAAGTTACGATTATCGGCGCAGGTAATGTAGGCGCTACGGCGGCGAGTGTTTTGGCAACAAAAAACGTCGCTTCCAGAGTAGTTATGTTGGACGTCCGTGAAGGTTTTGCCGAGGGCAAGGCCATGGACATGATGCAGACATCCCACATGCTGGGCAACGACACCGTTGTTGAGGGCTGCACGAACGATTTTTCCAGAACCGCGGGTTCTTCCATCGTTGTAATTACTTCCGGCATCGCCCGCAAGCCGGGCATGTCCAGAGAGGACCTTATAGGTATCAACGCGGGTATCGTGAAGGACGTGGCGGAAAGAGCCATTCAGGCTTCCCCGGACGCCATATTCATCGTGGTTTCCAATCCCGCCGACACCCTTACGTACCTCACCTTGAAGGAGACGGGGCTGCCCAAGAACAGAGTTATGGGTATGACCGCCATTCTCGACAGCAGTCGGTTTATATACTTCCTCGCTCAGGCCATAGGTTGTCCCACCACCGACGTTGAGGGCATGGTCATCGGCTCCCACGGCGACAGCATGGTTCCTCTTGCCCGCTATGCCCGCTATCAGGGCATTTCCGTTCGGGACTTCCTCTCCAAGAGCGTTTTGGAGGACGTTATCAACAAAACCAAGAACGGCGGCGCGCTCCTTACCAAACTCGTGGGCACATCCGCTTGGTACGCTCCCGGCGTGGGAATCGCCACAATGGCGGAAGCCATACTCCACGACAGCCGGAAGATGATTTCCTGCTCCGTCTACCTGGACGGCGAGTACGGTGAAAAAGACGTCTGCGTCGCGGTGCCGGCGATTTTGGGCGCGAACGGTGTGGAGAAGATTATCACTCTGCCTCTCAACGAAAAAGAGAAAGAGCTCTTCCGGATTTCCGCCGCCAACGCTCACGAGAGCATAGCGAAGCTCAAAGAGATTTTGGCGAAAAAGTAATGAAAGCACTTAAAACGGCCTCAGCGTATATCGTGGCGGCCGTTTTTGTTTTGGCGGGGCTGGCGAAATCGGGGGACATTTCCGCCTTTTCCGACGCCGTTGCCGCCTTCGGCATACTGCCCCTTTTCGCCGTGAACATCTTCGCCATGGTTTTGCCTTGGGTGGAGATTCTCTCCGGCGTGTGCGTGTTCGCCCCCAAATGGCGGAACGAGGGACTGTTGCTGACGGTTGCCCTCAACATTATCTTCATCATCGCCGCCGGCGTCGCCATGGCGAAAGGGATTAACACCGACTGTTCCTGCTTCGGGTTCATGAGCAGGTTCGAGAAAGTGGGATGGGGTCTTATTATCCGCGACTGCGTGTTTATCGCGCTGGCGCTTTTCGGAGTTGATTATGAAAGTATTTGTAACCGGCGGGTCCGGGTTTCTGGGGATTAATCTCGTAAGATATCTCCTTGAGCGCGGTGATGAGGTCGTCACCTACGACATCGCGCCCTTCGACTATCCGGAAAAGGACGTTGTTACCCACATTCTCGGAGACGTGCGGAACAAGGATTTTATGCGTGAGTCCATGAGCGGCTGCACCCACGTGGTGCACTGCGCCGCCGCTCTGCCGCTTTATTCCAAAGAGGACATCTATTCCACCGACGTGGACGGCTGCCGGAACGTGCTTGAATGCTGCAAAGAGCTGGGCATCGAGCGGGACGTGCAGATTTCTTCCACCGCGGTCTACGGCGTGCCGGATCACCATCCCATTTACGAAACGGACAAGCTGGAGGGCGTGGGTGACTACGGCTGCGCCAAGATTATGGCCGAGGAGGAGTGCGTTAAAGCCCGCAAGAACGGTCTTACGGTGAGCATTCTTCGGCCCAAGTCCTTCATCGGCCCGGAGCGTTTGGGAGTGTTCGCTCTTTTCTACGACTGGGCCAAGGACGGCCATGGCTTCCCGCTTTTGGGTAACGGCAAGAACCGCTATCAGCTTATGGACGTGGAGGATATGTGCGCGTCTATATATCTGGCGCTGACGGAGCCGGCGGAGAAGGTGAACGACGTGTTCAACATCGGCGCGGCGGAGTTCACCACCATGAAAGAGGATTTTCAGGCGGTGCTGGACCGGGCCGGATTCGGGAAGAAGATAAGATGTATTCCCGCGGGACCGGCGGTGGCGGTGCTGAAGGTGCTGGAAAAGATGCGCCTGTCGCCCCTGTACAAGTGGGTCTACGACACCGCGTCCACCGACTCTTTCGTGTCCATAGAGAAAGCCCAAAAGGTGTTGGGATTTAAGCCCAAGTATTCCAACAAAGACGCCCTTATCCGCAATTACGAGTGGTACCTCGCCAATCTCCACACCTTTGAGGGTCAGACCGGCGTCTCCCACCGGGTGCCCTGGAGTCAGGGCATACTGAAAATAGCGAAACGCTTCTTCTGACAAACAAAATCAAAGCCGTTCGGTTTTCCGAACGGCTGTTTTTTTATCTGCCCACAAGTTTGAACTTTATCCGTTCGTAGGCCTCGAAGCAGACACAGCAGAGGGCGATGGAGAAGAACACGATAAGCAGCTGGGCAACGTAATTGCCCCGGAGATGGTATATTCCTTTGTAGAGCAGGGCTTTGTGTATTATGTTGAGGAATATAACGTGGAGACCGTAGATGTAGAGAGAGTGTTTGCCCCAATACTCAAAGACTTTGCTCCGCCCAAGCAGGGAAAACAGACCGTAATATCCG
>JAGDDM010000088.1 GCA_017958015.1 Abditibacteriota bacterium
CTTGCCGCCGGTGTCGCCGCCCCAGACTCTGAAGTCGTAGCTGTTGTAGGCGTAAACCTGAACGGCCTTGTCGTTGCCGGTGGCGTACTCGGCGTAGGAGGTCTTGTTCTCAACGTTGGCGGAAGGACAATGGAACGCGTCCGGGCTCTTCACGTACTCGTTGAAGAGGTTGGCGCCGGTGGCGTAGTCGAAATCCATTACGCCGGAGCCGCTGTCCTTGACAACGGGGCCCATAACGTCGGGATAGGCGCGGTTGTCTTCTTTGAAGGCCTGCACGCCCACCGACAGCTGCTGCAAATTGGTCATGCACTTGCTGCGGTTGGCTCTGTCCTTCACCGAATTCATGGCGGGAAAGATGATTGCGGCCAAAATCGCGATAATGGCGATTACTGTGAGCAGCTCCATAAGAGTGAAGCCGTTTTTGGGATTGGTTTTTTTCATGATAACATCCTTATAGTAGTCCCAGCCACCACCGCGCGAGCCGCGCGATGACGGGCGAAAAATATAAAACAAAGAACACGCCCAGCACCATGTACGGGCCGAAAGGTATGGGGTTGTACTCCCCCGCCTTCTTTCCCCGGCGTCTCGCGGCAATCAACTGAATCATGCCGAAGACCGCGCCGAACACCACGGCAAAGAAGAATGACAATACTCCGTTAAAGTAGCCCAAGACGGCTCCGATACCCGCCGCCAGGCTCACATCTCCCAGACCCAGAGCTCCCTCGTAGTTCTCGTCGTCTTTGTAGCGTCTCCGGAGAAAGAGATCGCCCCAAAAAGCGAGAAGGTAGAAAAGTCCGCCGCAAAGGAGAGCTCCCACAAAGGAGGGAAAAAGCCAAAAGCCGGGAGTTATACCAACCATGTCGAGATCGCCGACAAAGTAGTGGTACACGTCCTTGGCGAGACCGCAAAGGAGGCATGTGACCACCACGGAATCGGGGATAATCATGTGGTCGATATCGATAAAGGCTCCCGCCGTGAGAACCGTCACGAACACAAGGCAGAAAAGCAACTCAACCGTGGGTCCGAAGACGTAAAAAGCGCCGGCGAAGAGCAGTCCCACCAGAAGCTCCACCGTAAAATACCGGGGGCTTATGGGCGTTTTGCAGTAGCGGCATTTGCGCCCCAAAAACAAATAACTGAAAAGGGGCACCAAATCCGCCGGCCGCAGCCGAGTGTCGCAATTCGGACAATGGGACGGAGGGCGCACCACGGACTCGCCTATGGGCAGTCTGTAAATGCAGACATTCAGGAAACTCCCGATGGCGCACCCCAGGCAAAACATAATAACGACGCAAACAGTCGTAACAAGCATAAACTAACCGCCGGAACCGGAGAGGTTTTCGATAATGGCGATAAGCGGGGAGAACATGGCGATAACGATGAAACCTACCATGCCGCCCAGGCCCACAATCATGACCGGTTCCAGAGCCGCCGTAAGGGAAGCCAGAGCCGCGTCAACTTCGTCGTCGTAGAAGTCCGCGATTTTGGTAAGCATGGGGTCCAGAGCACCGGATTCCTCACCGATGGAAATCATCTGAACAACCATGGGCGGGAAAAGACTGCTTCGGGCCAGAGGCTCGCCGATGCGTTCACCTTCTCTTACTCTCGCCGCCGTCTCCATAATGGCGTCGGACATAATCTCGTTGGAAACCGTACCGGCAACCGTCTCCAGAGCCTGCAAAATACCTACACCGGAGGAGAGAAGCGTGGCAAGGGTTCTGGAGAAACGGGAAATGGCCACCTTGTGGTTAAGGGTGCCGAAAACCGGGAGTTTCAGTTTGATAAGGTCGGTAACTCTTCGGCCGATTTTCGTCCGCTCGAATATTTTGTAACCCACAACCAGAGCGATGACGATGGGCAGAGCGATGTACCACTTGGTACACAGCCAGTCACTGGCGGTCTTGAGGGCCGCGGTCATGGGCGGCAGCTGCTCGATACCCAGGTCCGTAAACAGGTTCATAAAGCTGGGGAGTACGAAAGTCATCAAACCGATAACGACCAAAACCGCGAAGCACATAATCAGTGTCGGGTAGGTCATAGCGGATTTGACCTTTCGTTTAAGTTCAACGTCCTTTTCCATAAAGTCGGAAAGACGCTGCAAACTTTCCTCCAGAGCACCGCCGACTTCGCCGGCGTTGATAAGACCGATGAAGAGTCGGTCAAAGACCAGGGGGTATTTCTGCAGAGCCGAGGTGAGAGTCTGACCGGCCTCAACCTCCGCCTGAACGTCGGTCATAATGGCCTTCAGTTTGGGGTTCGCCTGCTGCTCCGCCAAAACGCTGAGGCAGCGCACAAGGCTGACGCCCGCGTCGATCATGGTGGAAAACTGGCGGCACATAACGGCGATTTCCGCCGGTTTGACCTTACCGAATCCGCCGACGGTCTTCTTCGTCGACTTTATCTGCTTCACCTCCATTACGGTGAAGCCCTGTTCGGTAAAACGTTTCCTTAAAAGCTCTTCGTTGTCCGACTCGGCGGTACCGTCCATAATGGTACCCTGAGCGTCTTTTATCGTATATTTAAAGTTGGGCATTAACGCTCCTCCTTTTACGCGAGATTACCGGTTGACGCCGCTCGCGATCATGTTCTTCAACTCTTCCGGGTCCATAGCTCTGGCCAGAGCGTCCTCGAAGGTGATAACGCCCTTGGTGTAGAGCTCGGCCAGGTGCTGGTCCATTGTCTGCATACCGAAACTTCCGCCGGTCTGAATCATGGACTTCAGCTGGTGGCTCTTGGCTTCGCGGACAAGGTTGCGGATAGCCGGGGTGGCTATCATGATTTCCATACAACATACACGGCCCGGCAGCCCCGCTCTTCTCAAAAGCTGCTGACATATAACCGCCTGCAGGGAGTTGGAAAGCATGAGACGAATCTGTTCCTGCTGTTCCGCCGGGAAGGAGTCAACGATTCTGTCCACGGTGGAAGCCGCCGAGTTGGTGTGCAAAGTGGCGAATACGAGGTGGCCGGTTTCCGCCGCTCTGATGGCGTTGGCCATGGTCTCAAGGTCTCTCATCTCACCCACGAGGATGATATCCGGGTCTTCGCGGAGGGCGCCGCGGAGGGCGTTTGCGAACTCTTTGGTATCCTGTCCCACCTCACGCTGGTTGATGATACTCTGCTTGTGGTGATGGAGGTACTCGATAGGGTCCTCGATGGTGATGATGTGCTCGCTGCGGTCCGTGTTAATCTGGTTGATCATGGCCGCCAGGGTTGTGGATTTACCGGAACCGGTCGGGCCGGTAACAAGGATGAGGCCTCTCGGCTTCTTGGCAACCTCTTCCAGAATGCTGGGCAGCTGGAGCTCTCTGATTGTCGGAATCTTAACCGGAATAATTCTGAACGCGCTGGCCACGGTGCCCTTGTCTTTGAAGAAGTTGACGCGGAAACGGGCCAGTTTCTGCAGGGAATAGGAAAAGTCCAGTTCCCAGTTGTCCTCAAACCGCTGAATCTGCTCGTCGGTGAGAATTTCGTAGAGCATTCTCTGGGTGTCCGAGGCGGTAAACTTGGTGTAGTTCATCTTCTGGAGCTTACCGTCGATTCTGATAACCGGCGGCAAATCGGTGCAGATGTGCAAGTCGCTGGCGCCCCGCTCAACCATCTCGGCCAGCAAATGATCGATATGTATCTCTTCAAGCGACATGGGGCCGCTTGCTCTTTGTGTACCGGCTTCTCCCGGTTTGCGCTGTTCAGCCAAAATTGTTCCTCCGAATTAGCGTCTTATGCGGATATATCCGCGAAAGTAAAAATATGTATCAGTCCTGACCGGCGGTAAATACAACTCTCATAACCTCGTCGAGAGTGGTAAGTCCGTTCAGAGCCTTTTCCAAACCGTCTTCTCTGAGCTCGTGCATGGAGTTGGCCTTCGCCGCTTCTCTGAGGTCCGCCAGCGGCGCGTGGCGGACGACGAGTTCGCGGATTTCGTCGTTGACTCTCATGAGCTCGTAAATACCGAGACGTCCCTTGTAGCCGGTGCGCTTGCAGTGGTCGCAGCCCTCGCCACGGTAGACCGTGACAACCTCGTCGGGACTCTGGGGTCTGTAACCGAACTTCCGGAGCTCGGTGGCGGGAACCTCATAGGGAACCTTGCACTTGGGGCAAATCTTTCGGGCAAGTCTCTGGGCCAGACAGGCCGTAACCGTAGCGGAAATGAGGAAGGGCTCCACGCCCATATCCACAAGTCTCGTAACCGCCGACGGAGCGTCGTTGGTGTGGAGGGTGGAGAGAACGAAGTGGCCCGTAAGCGCCGCCTCTACACCGATACTGGCGGTTTCGAGGTCTCTCATTTCACCTACCATGATGATATCCGGGTCCTGGCGGAGGAAACATCTCATAGCGGAAGCGAAAGTAAGACCCGCTTTGGTGTGCACCTGAACCTGGGAGATACCGGAAAGCTGGTACTCAACAGGGTCCTCGATGGTGATGATGTTCTTCTCCACGGAGTTGAGTCTGTGCAAAATGGAATAAAGGGTTGTGGTCTTGCCGGAACCGGTAGGTCCGGTGGTAAGGAACATACCGTTCGGCTGGGACACGATTTCTTCCAGCTGGGACTGGACTTCCTGGGTGAAACCCAACTGACTGAGACCGATGAGAACGTTGCCCTTATCGAGAATTCTCATAACGATTTTCTCGCCGTGGACCGTAGGCAGACAGGAAACGCGAAGGTCGTAGTCCTTGTTGTTCCATCTGATGGGGATACGTCCGTCCTGAGGAACTCTCCGTTCGGCGATGTTCATATCGGACATAATCTTAAATCTGGAGATAAGAGGCTTGTCCACGTACTTCGGCAGGGGCATAACCTCGTGCAAAACGCCGTCGATTCGGTAGCGGACCCGGAGGGATTTTCTGTCCGGCTCCACGTGGATATCCGAAGCGCCGTCCTGAATGGCCTGCTGGATAATGGTGTAGGCGATGCGGATGATAGGCGCGTCCTCCGCGGCCTCCTTCATGGCGTCGGTGTCGTCGTCGGCTATTTCTTCTCTGGCGCCCAAACCGGCGATAGCCTGGCGAACGTCGGCGGAAAGTCCGGAGTTTCCGGCGGCGGCGGGAACGCCGCCCATGGGAACGGGAACGTTGCTCTCACCGGCGGGAGCCGCGGGGTTGTCCCCCACGGGAACCGGAACGCTGGCGGCGGAGGCGTATATTCTGTCCGCCACTTCTTTGATTTCCGCTTCCGCAGCCATGGCCGCCACAATCTGCTGGGCCTTGGTGGCTATTTTGATGTCCTGAATCGCCATGGGGCTCGGGGGCTCGGAAACGGCGATGAGAAGCTTGTTGCCGCTTCTGCCGATGGCTATAAACTTATGCTTTTCCGCGATGGTCCGGGGAACGGACAGCACCGCAGCCTCGTCGATCTTGGTGGAAGAGAGATCCGCGAAGCGCAAACCCGCCGCTTCCGCTCTGGCGGCGGCAACCGCCTTCTCCGAGGCAAACCCCAGGTCGGAAATTATCTGATAAAGCTCACCCTTTGCGGTCAGCTGAGTTTTCTTGGCCTCATCGAGCTGCTCCGGGGTTATGATTTTTTTGGCGATGAGAATCTCGCCGATGTCTTTTTTGGTTGTAAATGCCATTTGCACACTCCGAACGGCTTACGCCGTGATTACCGAATCAAAACAACGCGATTGACGCCGCCTCGAACATGAGCTCAAGGGGCGGTCTTTTTCCCGTCCAGGAAACAAAGGACAAAGCCGCCTGGTTCACAAGCATTCCCAAGCCGTTTGCCGTTGCCGCGCCGACGCTTTCCGCCTCCCGCATAAGGCGGGTGCGGGGCGGATTGTATATAATATCGTAAACTCCCAAGTCTTTCCTCAAATAGGAGCCCTCCAAGGGGGTCTCCTCCGGATGTATCATTCCCACGCTGGTGGTGTTGATGACGAAATCCGAATTATTTACGGAGTCACTTATATTATAACCTATTTCGACAAAAATATCATCGAAACTCCGCCGAAGCATTGATTTAATACTCTCCGCTTTCTCCGAGGTGCGGTTCACGATGGTGATTCCGCAGCCCGCCGCGGCCAGAGAATAGGCAACGGACCTCGCCGCGCCGCCGGCCCCCAAAAGGAGCGCTCTCTTGCCCCGAACGGGACCGAAAATCATCTCGAAATCCCGCAAAAAACCTTCGCCGTCGGTGGTATCGCCGATAAGCACGCCGTTATCGTTGATGATTGTGTTCACCGAACCGGTGGCCTCGGACCGGGGAGTGAGTTTGTCCAAAAACTCTATAACCCGTTCTTTGTGAGGCACGGTGACGTTCATGCCCCGAATGTCCAGGGCTCTCATGCCCCGCACCGCGTCGCCCACACGCTCCGGCGTTACCCTGAAAGGCAGATATTCGTAATCCAGCCCAAGGGCCTCGATGGCCGCGGTGTGTATGGCGGGTGATACGGAGTGGGCTATGGGATCCCCCATTACGCCCAAGAGTCTTTTCATCAACGATACCTATTTTGACGCTTTCACCGGCGGAATTGTTCCGCCCGACGTCCTATTTATACTCTAGTCCCGATTTCTTCATTATCCGCCGCTCGAAAAAGCGGCTTATCTTTGTTCCCCAAAATTCTTTCTTGTCCACGGGCCTGACAAGCACCGTCAAACAGCCGGCTCGGTTGCCGCCCTTGATGTCCGTCATGAGCTGGTCGCCCACGGCGGCGCACTCCTCGAGCTTGCAACCCAGGATGTCCGCGCCCCGTTTGAACCCGCCCCGAAGGGGTTTCCAAGCGGAGTATATGCTCTCCACCCCCATGTCGGCGGCTATCTTCCGCAGCCGTCTCGGGTTGTGGGTGTTGGACACTATGCATATGCCCACGCCCCCGGCTCTGACTTTCGCAGCCCATTGCCTGACTTCCTCGGATACAACGGAATCTTTCCAGGGCAGGAGAGTGTTGTCAAGGTCAATCAATATGCCCTTAACCCCCAGCTCCGCCGGGTCGATGTCCGTCACCTTAGCGGCCACAACATCCGGAATATAAACGTTCCCGCTCATTTGCCCTGATACAACTTTCTCGCCCGCTTGTGCTCGTCGAAGGTTCGGGTAAACACGTGGGAGCCGTTTTTACGGGCCACGTAGAACAAATAGTCGCTGCCCGCGGGCCGCACCGCCGCCTCAATGGCTTTCGCTCCCGGGTTGCAGATGGGTCCCGGAGGCAGCCCTTTGTTGCGGTAGGTGTTGTAGGGCGAGCCGTTGCGCAAATCGCTGTATGACGTCCGCGCCTTGTTTCCTCGGCTCTTGCCCGGCACGTAACTGACTGTGGCGTCAATCTCCAGGCGCATACCCTTCTTCAGGCGGTTGTATATCACCGACGCCACCAGGGGTCTGTCCTTTTCCGTCCGGGCTTCCCGCTCAACAAGGGAGGCCACGGTGAGCACCGCCTTCAGGGCTTCCTTTTTGTCGGTTATGCCCAACTTGCGGTTGGCGGTGGCGTATATCTCGTCGCCGTATTTGTCCAAGACCTTCGCCTTGAAGTCCGCCAGCATATCGTCTCTGATACGGCTTCCCGGGGCGCTTCTGTCGAAGAAGTATGTGTCCGGAAAGAGGTAGCCCTCCGGGTAGTCGGCCGCCACGAAATCGTACCGCTCGCTTCTGTCCCTGAGGCCTTCCGTCTTGAGGCCCTTGCGCTTCAGAACGTCCTCGATCTGAACCACGGTGTAGCCCTCCGGAAAGGTGGCGCTCACACGGGTTGTGGAGCCGGAAGCCAATATTTCCGCTATCTGCCCCGGAGTCATGTTGGGACGCAGGTCGTAGACGCCGGGCTTTATGGCGGAGGCCTTTTTGTTAGTCTTGCAGATGAAAGTAAAGGCGTTCTTTTCCCGAATAAATCCCTTTTCCTCCAACCGGGCGCCCACGGCGGCGGCGGAGTCGCCCTCCTTCACTTCGAAGGTACGGGCGGTGTTGTCTCCGGATTTCGGTCCGAAAGCAAGGATTCCCTCGATTACGCCGCCTATAACGACAACGGCGATGAGGAAGAAAACGATGGACTTTACTTCTTTCATATCGGTGGTTAGGGGTTAGGGTCAGGGACGGACCCCAACCCGAAACCGTGATTACTTATTGATTTTCTCGTAGGTGATGACGGCCGCGCTGCGGGGCTGATCCAGCTCAATCCGCAGGCCTTCTTCCGCCAGCGCCTTGCCGGAGAACCTGCCCAGGGGACCCTTGTCGAAGTCGCGAAGGAGATAATCCGCGTCCTTGTCCATGGCCTCAAGCTTCAGCTGAACGCCGTAGTAAGGAGCCTCGTCTCTGCGGAATGCCTGCACCACGCCGGCGCCCTTGTCGGGATCGTCGAACTGCCAAGCCATCCAGTATTCCTTACCGGAATTGTAAGGAGTAAGCGGATAGTAGTCGCCGAGGTAGAAGTCGGCAATCTCTCTCCACTGGCCGATGAGCTTGGCGGCGTGCTCAAGGTCAAGGCTCTTGTCCCGGGCGTCCATGTTGTGGACGATGGCCGGGTGCATGTTGGAGCGGAATACGTAGTCGTCGATATCTCTGGCTCCGGCGCCGGTGAAGGGCAGCCACAGGGAAATACCGTAGCTGTGGTTCTGGGTGCCGGTGGGTTCAAGGATGTAGTCGCTGCGGTGGAGAGCCACGGAGCGCTTCATGGACTCCAGATCCAGGCGCATACCGCCGGAAGCGCAATTATCGATAAGTCTGTCGCCGTTGGCCCGAATGGCATCCCAATACTTCAGATAGCCCACAACGTGCTTGTTCTCGGTCATGCCCATTCTGTCCTCGGTATCGTTGGAACTCCAAACCTTGTCCGGGTCCATATTGAAGTCCTGGCGGTAGAGGTCCAGATGATTCTCGTCCAGGAAGTTGTTCACGTGCTTAATAAGCCAGTTCAGGGCGTCTTCGTTGCCCAGCCACAGGAACGTATCGCCCAAAAGCCAATCGGGATGATTTGTTCTGAGCCAGTTGTCCTTGCCGCCCACTCTCTCCGGCTCGAACCAGAGGAGGGTGCGGACGCCCCGCTCGTGGGCGTGGTCGCTGACGGGAGTGATACCGTTGGGGAACCGCTCGCGGTCAACTTCCCATGTGCCGGTGCTGGGCCAGCTGCCGTCGCAGGGATACCAACCGGCGTCCATCCACCAGAAGTCTATCTTGGCCACGTTGTCCAGCCAAGCGTCGATAAACTCAATCTGACTATTGTCGGTGGCCAGAGCCATTTCCGCGAAGAAGTGGGAGGAAGCGGCTTCCAGCATGGGCTTAACTTTCTTGCCGTGGTCCGTGGGAACGGCGTAGTCCAGCATCCAGCGGCGCCACAGGTTCTGGGAATCAATCCATCTGCCCTCTCTGAAGAGAAGAGTCATGAGGGGGCTTCTTATTTCCTCTCCGGGGCGGAGAACCGTATGAAGGTTCTGCTGACCGGCGGTGACTCTCACAGCGCCTTTGCCGTCTCTGGCGAAATCGGCGTACCACTTTCCGGGCCAACCCACGGAAATGATGGTGCAGGTGCCGTTGTTTTCAAGGTTGAAATAGGACATGTCCAGTCTTGTGGACTTGGCGGAACCGCCGAAATCCAACTTGGCGCCCTCGCCCATAACCTGGGCTCTGGGAGCGAAGTCGTCCCGGCCGAAGTTGGAACCCTTGGAGCTGTGGAGAATGTAATCCTTATCACCCTTGGGAACGAAGGGCAAATCGATGGCTTTCACCCATTCCAAAACGGGGGTATCGGCTTTGCCGGTGTTTTTGAACCAAAGGGTCCATTCCACAACCGGATAGTCGGCGTACTCAACGCCCTTCATGGTGACCTGAAGGCCCGTATCCGGGTCGGTGTAGACAACGTCGTGGTTTGTTATATTGCCCTTTGTCTTTTGGGAAGTTTTGACTTTCCATTTGGGAAGAAGTTCGGTTGAGGGTTTGCCGTTGTAGACAAAAGTGAAGGGAACTTCCGCGGTATATACTTCGGGGTAATCTTTTCTGGCGAAGTCGGCCACTCTGGCGGTGGTGCCGTCGTCGAAAACCACTTCCGCGTTGGCCCAAACCGCCTGGTCGCAGCTGATGCCGTCGCCGGCGTCGCCCACCTCAAGGACAAACTTCTTCGCGGCGTTCAGGTCAACCTTGATGGCCTGACCCTCGTCGCCGCCGTGGAACACCTTGGAGGTGTAGACGTCTTTGCCGTCGACCTCAACGGAGAAGACGATGCTGCCTCTGCCGCCGGAGGTGGAGTCGTTGTTGTCGGAGCCTATGACGGCGGTGAAATACTTGGCGGGCTTAACCAAACTAACCTCGATGATTGAGGGGGCGTGGGTGTAGATGCCGTAGTCGTATTTTTTGGAGCCGATGGTGAGTTTCGTTGTGTTGCCGTTCATTTCGTGAACGTCTTTCTGGAACTCGCCTCTGCCGCCCACGACCAGGGTGTTTTCGGAAACGGAATCCGCGTTTTTGAGATCGAACTTGGCGGTGACGAATTTCTTCGCCGTGGCCATGTCTTTATCGGACACGGTAGCCGCGGCCGATACGGGAAGAGTGACGGCGCAAAGCGCGATGAGCGCCGCCGCGGCGGTAAATGTTTTCATTTGAACATTCCTTTCATAGCGACTGTTCGATAATGACGGCGAGACCGCAATCCGCCACCGATACCGAGTTATAATAGTACAACCTATATATTATCACAAAACACCTCTTTTCGCAAGTACCGCTTGACGATAGCCATGTGTAATTATATAATTAAACTGAGGTTATATCATATGAAAGTAATTCGCGACATCACAACGGACGAGGAACGGGCCTTCTACGGCTCCGAATCCCTCTCTCTCGTAAACTGCAAAATCGACGGTCCCGCCGACGGCGAGAGCGCCATTAAAGAGTGCCGGGACATACAGGCGAAAGACTGTTTTTTCAATCTCCGCTACCCCTTCTGGCACGTTCACGGCGTCACCGTGGATAACTGCGAGCTGACGGAGCTGTGCCGAGCCGCTTTCTGGTACACCACCGACGGCACCATTCGAAACAGCAAGCTCCACGGCATAAAAGCGTTGCGGGAGTGCGGGAATATCACAATCACCGACACGTCGATTATATCACCGGAGTTCGGCTGGTTCACCCGGGGCTGCGCCATGCGCGACGTGACGGCCGAGGGAGAATATTTTATGCTTCGGGCGCGGGACTTGGACTTCAAGAGAGTGACCCTCAAGGGAAAATATTCTTTTCAGTACGTTGAGAACGCGGAGATAAGAAACTGTGTGCTGGACACAAAGGACGCCTTTTGGCACACCAAAAACGTCACCGTCCGGGACAGCGCGGTTAAGGGGGAATATCTGGCGTGGTACGCGGAGAACCTGACCTTCGTGAACTGTAAAATATCCGGCACCCAGCCCCTTTGCTACTGCAAAAACCTGAAACTTATCGACTGCACCATGGAGGGCTGCGACCTGTCATTCGAGAAATCCGAGGTTGAGGCCACCGTGCTCTCGCAGGTGGACTCGATAAAGAACCCGAAGTCCGGCAGGATAAAAGTCTTTTCCGTGGGCGAAATCATAAGAGACGACCCGGAATCGAAAGGAGAGATAATCGTAGGCTGATATGACAAACGAAGAAATCATAAAGGGAATAAAAGCGAACCTCACCGGCGACGACGAGAAGGATTTCAAATATCTGCGGGAAAAGATAGATGAGTACGGCGACAACGAAGAAGTGAAGCTGGAGCTCGGACATATGCTTGTGGACGTCATGCCCAAGGATACCCGCCTCGAGATTATGCTGGATATGTTCTCGGACTGCATGAGAGAGAGCATGGAAAAAAAGTGTTCACCCGAGGAACTCCTCGGCAGCCTCTCCGTCATAATGAAAGAGATTGAGGACCTTGTGGGAGAGGGCAACGTGTATGTGCACGAGCCCTTTGAGCAAGCGATCTGCAATTGGGTTTTGGGCATAGAGGAAGTGAAAGACGCCCACGTGGCCGACGCCTACAAAAAATTCTCCGCCGTTTTGATGATGAACGAGATGCCCGAAGAATGCGCGGGGCTTCTCTCCCGAGCGAGGAAAGTCTGCCCCGCCGACGCCTCCGTAACCGTTGCCTACGCGGAAATTCTTTTGAGCAACGGCTGTTTCAACGAAGCCTTCGAAATCCTCCGCAACGTCGTCGCCATCTGCTTCTCCTCCGCCGATTTGACCGACTGCTACATCGGCTTGGGAAACGTCTTCCTCCGCAAGAACCTTTCCCGAGAGGCCTTGGCGGCCTACAGCCTCTGCCACAGATACAAACACTCCGAAGTGAAGAAAAAAATACTCGACACCTTGGAGATGGTCGCCATGTCCGATCTCCCGGACGGATCCTCCGCGCTCACAGAGGAAGAAGTTGAGGCCTTCGTCGAAAAATACAATATCCCCACACAGCCGGACGAGAGAATCATCGCCATGGCTCGGAAGTTCGCAAACCATTTCATTGATGAGGATCCCGTCCCCGACGCCGCGAGATATTTCCTCTCCATCGTCTACGACCTCACCGGCTATGAGTATATCAAGAAGCAACTGGATTCATTAAAATAAATTTGTCCGCCGAACGGCGGACACCGCAATTATTCACTATTCAATATTCATTATTCATTATTCATTCGCGCCGAAGGCGCGCATTCCGCTGAATTTGAAAATCCCCGTTCGCGAGAACGGGGATTTTGCAAATATAATCTTGGCGCCTACCTATCCTCCCGGGGCCTAACGCCCAAGTACTTTCGGCCATAGTGAGCTGAACTACCGTGTTCGGAATGGGAACGGGTGGACCCTCA
>JAGDDM010000007.1 GCA_017958015.1 Abditibacteriota bacterium
GCCGTCCCGGGTTTCGGTCTTGAAGAAAATCTTCTCCGCCGTGTACTGCACTTCCGTCTTGGCGAAGGTGCCGTCGCTGTTGCGGGAATTTATCCGCCGAAAAAGGGTCTTGCCCTCATTGTCGCTGTAACAGGTCTCCGACTCGATGCTGTTTATAAGCACGCCACCGTTTTTGAACCTTGCTCTCGTGACGGTGTAGGTGTCGGTAACGGACTTGCCCTCGAAATAGCCGGGGCTCGACTTCACGATGGAGGTACCTATCTTCCTGCCGGAGAGATACATGGCGGTGCAGAGCTCGTCGCAAAGGGCCGGCAGAGCCGCGAGAAGCAAAGCTATCGCGATCCAAAGTCGTTTCATTTAAGGCGGACCGTGTCGAGAACCTTTATCTCGTAGTTGAAAATGCTGACGGAAATATCCTTGTCGTCAAAGCCCAGGGGAATGTGGGCGGCGTCAACGAAGGGAGTGTTCCAGGTGGGATCGAAGGGAACCCATTCGCCCACGTAGCACTCCACCCAGGCGTGGCCGCCGAAGGCCTTGGTGTTGGGCATGTAAGCCAAACCGTCAACTTGGCGGCAGGGAATCCCCAGACTCCGCACGAGAGCGGTGTAGAGGAGCGCCGTGTGGCGGCAAACTCCCTTTTTGTTCTTCAGAATATCGCTCGCCCGCCGGAACTGAATGCCGCTGTCCTCGAAAATCATGTGCTTGTGGACCGCCTCCCGAAGCTTTTCGCAGGCTTCGTAGGCCGTGGCGGCGCCTTCTGCGGATTTCTTCGCGAAGTCGATTATTTCCGGGTTGTCTATGTCCAGCAGGGTGGTCTTTTTCAGATACTCCCGAAACTTTTTGCTCTCCACGGGGTAGCCCACGGACTTCTTCGGGTCGAATATGACCGCCTTGGTGGTCTTTGTTTCCTCGGTTCCGGTTTGCTTGTCCCGAATGCTGAAGGTCATTTCGGTTATGTCGAAGGGCTTGCCCAGCTCCGTGTCGGACTCGGTGAAGGACTCCTTCATGAGGTCGAGTGTCTCGGCGAAGTTCTTCCGGGACTCCATGGGCTCCTTCACGATAACCAGGGTGCCCGCCTGGCTTTCGGTGCGGACGGGCTTGCCGTCGTAAACGTGGGTGATTGTCTCATCCCCGTTTTTGCCCACGGACTTCACCTTGTCGCAGAGGAGGTTTTCGCCGCAAATGCGGATTTCTTCTTTGCCCAGGTAACTCAACGTATCCCGCTTGGCGGTAATCTCCGCCTTCATGGGATTGAAATCGTTGTACTCGTAGACCTTTTCGGTTTTGTTTTTCTCTTTCAGGTAAAGGGACACAACGTCGATGCCGAAGGGCTTGTCATCGGGAATGGGAAGAACGTGCTCCGACACCCCGTCCTTGGTTGTCACTTTGCACTTCACTTCGCTGTCGGTGAAATCCGCCTCGGTGAGGGTGTAACCGCCGTCGGACTGCTCCGAGCGGTTTACCAGCCGCAGAACTTTGCCGTCATCGTCGCGGTAGGCGGTGGCGGAGTCGAAGGCATCCATCTTAACCCCAAGCATCTCGAAGCGCACAAGGCTCACCATGTACTCGTTCACAACACGCTTGCCGTTCAGATAATCCGGGTCGGTTTTCAGGATGGAATAGGCAATTTTCTTCCCCAGAAGATAGGTGCCCATGCAGCTCTCCTCCGCCCAAGCGGAGGCGGCTATAAACATACATATCAGAACCGGGAGGATGTATTTTCTCATTTATTCTCTTCTCTTATCTTCTTCCGAAGCTCGAGACATGCCTCGATAAGGGCTTCGGGACGGGGCGGACAGCCGGGAATGTAGACATCCACCGGAATGATCTCGTCAACCCCCTTAAGAACCGCGTAGCCGTCGGCGAAGGGGCCGCCGGAGTTGGCGCAGCCACCCATGGAAATGACGTACTTGGGCTCGGACATCTGATCGTAGAGCCGCTTCACACGGGGCGCCATTTTCTTCGTCACTGTGCCGGCCACAATCATAAGGTCCGACTGCCGGGGAGTGGCACGGAAAATCATGCCGAAGCGGTCGAGGTCGTATCTGGCGGCGCCGGCGGCCATCATTTCGATGGCGCAGCAGGCCAGACCGAAAAGCATATACCAAAGGGAGCTTTCCCTGCCCCAAGCCAGGACCTTGTCCAAGGTGGTGGTGACAACGGACCCGCCGGGGATATACTCAACAACGTCCAGAGGGCGGTTTACTTCCATTCCAAAACTCCCTTCCGCCAGGCGTAGGCGAGACCCACCGCGAGAAGGGCGATGTAGATGAACATATCGACTATGGCGAATATGGCCGCTGGCTTTTTAAGTTA
>JAGDDM010000089.1 GCA_017958015.1 Abditibacteriota bacterium
CGTTCTCGCTTTCTCGGAGGAAAAGTCTTTTAATCCGAGCAATATCGGAAAGTTTCGCAGAACGGCGTTTGCTTCGTCGATTCTCGTTCTGTGGGTAACGATTTTCACCGCGCCCATAACGATGTATATTTTCAACCGCTTACCGCTGATGTCCGTGCCGGCGAACATGGTTGTATCGATAACCGCGCCGATTCTGCTCATAATAGGTCTCGTTGACCCTCTTGTGATGGGAGTGCCTTTCGTCTCGATGTTCACGGCTTTCATCGGCGATATTGTGGCGGACGCCACGCTGCTTATTACGGAGATTTTTTCCTTTGTGCCGGATATGACGGTGCCCACGCCGCCTCTGTGGCTTGTTTTCATCATGTACGGCGCGATATTTTGGGGCGCCGCCTACGTCAATCGCAAATACATCGACCCGGAGCGACCGTGAAACTTATCGACCTGACCCAAAGCCTTTCGGCGGAGACCGCGCCTTATCCCGGCGACAAGCCGGTGGATATAGAGACTCTCTCCGAAGGGGGCTACAACATATCGAACATATCCGCCTGCCTCCACACCGGCACCCACTGCGATTTTCCGGTCCACGCCGGTCTCGAGGGCGGGGCGGAGCTCTTCACCGCGGACAGAATGATCCTGCCCTGCGCCCTTATCGACTGCGGCGGGAAGATGATACCCGGCGATATTTTCGATGACGTGTACGTGCGCACGGAAGCGCTGCTGATTCGCACCGGCCACTGCGAAAAAGCCGGAAAACCGGAATATTTCACCGATTTTCCGTCGTTTACGGAACAGGCGGTGAAGCGCGTCATCAACCGGCGGATAAAGATTCTGGCGCTGGACACTCCCTCGCTGTCGACGAACTCCGAGGATGACTTCCGTTTCCACCGGGGGCTTCTGTCCGCGGGGATAACGATTGTCGAGGGGCTTGTGAACACCCACCGGCTCCCGAAGAACTTTATGCTCATGACTTTTCCGCTTAAAATAACCGATTCCGACGGCGCTCCGGCCCGGGTGGCGGCATGGGTTTGACCGACTTGCGCAAGATGTGATAAAATAAAATGTGAAAGAATAGGGAACAGGCGGTTAATTTATGATTATTACCCAAACTCCTTTAAGAGTCAGCTTCGCCGGCGGCGGCACGGATTTCCGGGGCTTCTACGAAAAGACCCACGGCTCCGTTGTTTCCGCGGCAATCGACAAATACATCTACGTTATAGTTAAACAGCGGTTCGACTCCAAGATACGAATCGGTTATTCCAAAACCGAGTTCGTGGACACGGTGGACGAGCTGGGTCATGAGCTTGCCCGGGAAGCAATGAAAATCGCCGGCGTAAAAAACGGCGTGGAAATCTCCACCATGGCTGATATTCCCTCCTCCGGCAGCGGTCTGGGTTCCTCCAGTTCCGTCACCGTGGGACTTCTGAACGCTCTCCACGCCTACAACGGCGAGTTCGTGTCCGCGGAGCAGCTGGCCCGGGAAGCCTGCCGCATAGAGATAGATATTCTCGGCAGACCCATCGGCAAGCAGGATCAGTACATCGCGGCCTACGGCGGCCTTCGGAAGTTCACCTTCAACGAGGATGACACTGTGACGTCGGAGCGGATAAAAGTTCCGGAGCGCACCATGCGCTACCTGTCGGAAAACCTGATGCTCTTCTTCACCGGCATAACCCGAAAGTCCGCCTCCGTTCTCACGGAGCAGAAGAGCAACATCGACGACCGCATGGATTTCCTCACCAGAATGAGGGACATGGCGGACGATTTGGCGGAGGTGCTCAATCAAAACGACCTCTCCACCATCGGCTCCACCATGCGGGAGGGCTGGGCCCTCAAAAAGACCCTTGCCCGCAACGTGAGCAACGAGACAATAGAGGATATCTACAACAGAGCCATGGAAGCGGGCGCGGAAGCCGGCAAGATTACCGGAGCCGGCGGCGGCGGATTCTTCCTGGTCCACACCTCTCCCCAGAACCGCAAGTCCATAAGAAGAGCTCTCAGCGATTTGAAGGAGTTCCCGCTTAACCTTGAGCGGGACGGCTCGAAAGTCATATTCAACGTAAGGAGATAACAATGTCCGCGGTAAAAGAATATTTGGACGCTCTCGTGAAAACAATCGAGGCTCTGCCGGAAGATAAGATAAACGAGATAATCGCCATCGTGAAGAAAGCCATGGACGAGGGAAAGAAACTTTTCCTCATGGGCAACGGGGGCAGCGCCTCCACCGCCTCCCACCTCACGGCCGACTTTCAGAAGGGTCTGAAACTTGCCATGGGCAAGCGGTTTAAGGTCATATCTCTGGCGGACTCCATTCCCCTCATCACCGCTTGGTCCAACGACTACGGCTACGAGAGAGTGTTCATGGAGCAGCTGGACTCCCTCATGGACGAAGGCGACGTGGTTTTCGCTTTCAGCGGCAGCGGTAACTCCGAAAACGTGCTTAAAGCCGTGGAGCGGGCCAACGAACTGGGGGGCATCACCATCGGCTTCTCCGGCTACGAGGGCGGCAAACTGGCGGGAATGTGTCAAAAGTCCGTGGTGGCGAAATCCGACAGTATGCAGCGGATTGAGGACATCCACCTCATAGTTGGGCACATCATCTACGCCGTTATCCGCGACACCTACGGCACCACCGGACTCTGCTGATGATAAAAGCCGTATTCTCGGACCGGGACGGGGTTATTAACTCCGACCGGCCCGATTACGTTAAGAACGTATCGGAACTTAATATTTACCCCTTCTTTCCAAGCGCCGTGAAAGACTTCAACGGGCTTGGATTTTCCGTATTTGTCATATCCAACCAGCAGGGTGTGGGCAAGGGCATCTACACCATGGAGGACGTCAGGGGCATAGAGGCGGAGATACGCAAAGCCGCCGAGAGCGCCGGGGGAGTCATCACCGATTTCAGATACTGCACCCACCTGGAGAGCGAGAAGTGCGCATGCCGGAAGCCCAGAGCCGGGATGATTTTGGACCTGGCCGCCGAATACGATATCGATCTTACAAAGTCCTTCGTCATCGGCGACAGTGTCCGGGACGTGGGGGCCGCGGCGGAAGCGGGGGTGCGGTCAATTCTTGTTTTGTCCGGCTCCGCTTCGGCGGAAACGGCGGAAAAAATGGACCCGAAACCGGATTTTGTGGCGAGAGATATCGCCGACGCGGTTTCTTTGGTGAAAATAGCCGCAAAAGACGCCTGAAATACTTGCTTAAAAGGCGTTTTTTCGGTATAATATAAGTAACTGTTTATATCTTTTTTGCGGGGGTCCTATGGCGGCGTCTCTCACCGCGGAAATCATTTCCGTGGGAACCGAGCTTTTAATGGGGCAGATTGTTGATACCAACGCGGCGTATTTGGCGGCGCGTCTTCCCCGTTTGGGTATCGGCTGCTACCGCCGTCAGACCGTGGGCGACAACAAAGAACGGCTCACGGAGACCCTCATTACCGCCCTAAACCGCAGCGACATAGTGTTCACAATAGGGGGCCTCGGACCCACCGCCGACGACATCACCAAGGAGACGGTGGCGGAGGTTCTGGACGACAAGATGAAGTTCGACGCCTCCGTGGCCCGGAAGATCGAAAGTTACTTCGAGCGCATGGGTGTGCCCATGGCGGAGATTAACCTGAAGCAGGCTCTGGTGCCGGAGCGGGGCGCGGTTCTGGACAACCCCAACGGCACGGCGCCGGGGGCGGTGTTCGTCTCCGACAGCAAAAAGGTCGTGGTTCTCCCCGGCCCGCCTCGGGAGTTCTGTCCCATGGTGGAAAATCAGGTGATTCCGTACCTGCTGGGTTACGCCGACTGCTGGGGCGCCATAGAGTCCCGGACGCTGAAGATTACCGGCAAGGGCGAGTCCACCGTTGCCGACGAGATAAAAGATTTGCTTGAGAGTGAGGAGCCCACGGTGGCGCCCTACGCCAAGTTCGGCGAGGTCCACCTGCGGATAAGCTCCGCCTCTCCCACTTCCCGGGACGCCTTCGCCAAGATTGACGACATGGAAGCGAAGATTCGGCAGCGCCTGGGCGAGTGTGTGTTCGGTATCGACGACGACACCCTCGAGAGCGTCACCGTTAAGGCGCTCCTTGACGCCGGCAAGACAATCGCCACCGCCGAAAGCTGCACCGCGGGCATGGTATCCGCGGCTATCGCCGATGTGGCCGGCTCCTCCGGAACTCTCCTCGGAGGCGTTGTGTCCTACGCAAACGAGGTGAAGATGAACACGCTGGGTGTGCCCAAGGAAGTCCTCGACACCGTGGGCGCCGTCAGCGAGGAATGCGCCAAGGCCATGGCGGAGGGCGTTCGGAAAGTCACCGGCGCGGATATAGGCGTGTCAACCACCGGTATAGCCGGACCCGGCGGCGGCACCGACGCAAAGCCCGTGGGACTTGTGTACATAGGTTTGGCAACCGACGAGGGTACCGCCGTAATGCGGAACGTGTTCAACGGCGGCCGCAACGACGTGCGGCGGCGGACGGTGCAAAAGGCCCTGGATGCCGTAAGAAGATTTTTGAAATGACGAAGCGTCTTTTTATCGCGGTGGAGATAGACCCGCGGGTGAAAGCCGCTCTCGCCGTAAAAAGCGCCGAGACGAAAAATCTCGGGGCGAAACCCGTGTCGGAGGAGTGTTTCCACATCACCCTCGCCTTTTTGGGGGACACGGATGAAGAAAGGATCGCCGACGTTGCGTCGAGCGTCGAGGCCGCGACGGGGGGACTTCGGAAGTTCGAGGTTCGCCTTAGGGGTGTGGCGCTCATGAGCAGGGAAGCGAGAGTTATATATACCGAGGCCGAAAGCGGCGGATGTCTCGAGGATTTGGCGAAGCGCCTTTCCGACGAGCTTTCCGCGCGGGGGATAGAGAAGGACAAAAAGCCCTTCAGAGCCCACGTTACGCTGGGCAGGCTTCGGAGGGGAGCGACTGCCGAGGTTCGGGAGTACGTTCGGGAAGCGAGGTTTTCGGAGACTTTCACGGCGGAGTTTGTGACGGTTTTCGAGAGCATCCTCACCCCCAAGGGCCCCATCTACGAACCCTTGGCCACTTTCAAACTCATGTAGAAAAGGACAGTCAAATGGACAAAGCCCAAGCATTGGGAATGGCTTTATCGCATATAGAAAAGCAGTTCGGCAAGGGATCCATCGTTAAGCTGGGCGAAAAGCCCCGGTTCGACGAGGATGTGATTCCCACCGGTTCGATTGCTCTGGATATGGCGCTGGGTGTGGGAGGCATACCCCGCGGCAGAATCATCGAGCTCTACGGCCAGGAATCTTCCGGTAAGACCACAATCGCTTATCACATTATCGCGGAAGCCCAGAAAAAGGGCGGCACCGCCGCCTTCATAGACGTTGAGCACTCGGTGGACGCGGACTACGCGGCCCGATTGGGTGTAAACGTGGACGAACTTCTCGTGGCTCAGCCCAACACCGCCGAAGAGGCGCTGGAAATTATGGACACGCTGGCGAGAAGCGAAGCCGTTGACATTATGGTTCTCGACTCCGTGGCGGCCCTGGTGCCCAAGGCGGAGATAGAGGGCGATATGGGAGACTCCCACATGGGTCTCCAGGCCAGACTTATGTCCCAGGCCATGAGAAAACTGGGTGGTTCGCTGTCCAAGACAAACACGGCGGCGATTTTCATCAACCAGGTAAGAGAAAAGATCGGGATAATGTTCGGCAACCCCGAAACTACTCCCGGCGGACGGGCCCTGAAGTTCTGGTCCAGCGTCCGCATGGAAGTGAGACGCATCGAGACTTTGAAGGTCGCCGGTGAAGCGGTGGGCAACAGAGTCCGCGTCAAAATATCCAAGAACAAGGTGGCTCCTCCTTTCAGAGACGCCGAGTTCGACATTATGTTCAGCACCGGCATATCGAAGAGCGGAAACATCCTCGATTTGGCGGTTGCCAAGGGTCTCGTGAGCAAGTCCGGTACTTGGTTTACCTGCGGCGAAACGAGACTGGGTCAGGGTAGAGACAACGCCAAGAACTACCTTGAAGCCAACCCCGAGCTGATGGACAGTCTCGAGGCGCAGATTCGGGAAACCGTTCCCGGCAGGGAAAAGAAGGAGCCCGAAACTTCCCAAGGGGAAGAAAACGCCGACGCGTAGCGTTATACGCGTAATGCCGAGTTATCGAATAACTTATATGACACATTGTTGGGTCGGTAGAGCGCTTTTATGGGTGTGATAACAGCCATCGAAACTCAAAAAAAGCATCCGAACAGAAGGTCGGTCTACGTTGACGGCGCCTTTTTCTGCGGCGCGGATGAGGAAACGATATATATCTCCGGGCTTAAGGTGGGGGATGTCGTCGACGAAGAGGATTTGGAACTTCTGATAAAAAACGAAACCCGTAAGAAAGCCATGTTCGCGGCAATGAATCTCCTGGCTATCAGGGAGAGATCAACCCGTGAAATAAGAACGTCCCTGGCCCGAAAGGGCTACGAGGAGGACGTGATAGAAAGCACGCTTCAAAGGCTCGGGGAAACGAATATGATAAACGACGACAGGTTCGCCGAGCTTCTCGTTTCCTCCAAAACCAAAGAGGGCGCAAAGCCCGTGGGAGCCGTCAGGATAAAGCGGGATCTTTACGAAAAGGGCATAGACCCCAAAAAGATTCGCGAAATCGTGGATTCTCTGGACCCCGAGGAGGAGCTGGAGAGAGCGAAGCGGGCGGTGGTAAAAAAATACCGTGTGGAGGGGGATTTGTCCTCTTTCGCGCCGGACAGGGCGCTGAAATCCAAGATTTACGCCTTTTTGTGCGGCAGGGGATTTACCTATTCCACCATCGAGCGGTTGTTTTCCTCCTTCGCGGAGGAATAAGGGGTTTTTCGGTTTAACTCTACCTCACCCGAATCTATTCAGGGAGGTGAGGTCGATTTGATATACGCAATAGCGGCAGTAATAGGCGTGATCGTGGGATTCGCTTTCGGTTACGTTCTCTCCATGGCCAGGTCCAAGGGACTTTCGATTAAAGTGGAGGAACTTGAGCGGAGAGCGGAAGAAGCGAAGGCGGACTTCGACAAGAAAATCGAAGCCGGCAGAAAAGAGGCTCTTCTCGAGGCGAGGGAAGAGACAATCAAGATTCGCGCCGAGATAGAAAAAGAACAAAACGACAAAAAGAACGAACTCCGCAGACAGGAGCAGCGTTTGGAGCAGAGAGAAAACACTCTCGACAAGCGCCAGTCCTCTCTCGATTCCAAAGAGCGGGAAATTTCCGGCAAGGAATCGGATTTGGAGAAGCGGAGCGTCGAGCTTGACGGTCTCTTCAAAAAGGCTCAGGCGGAAGCGGAGCGCGTCTCCGGCATGACCGCCGACCAGGCCAGAGAATACATCATCAACCGGGTAAACGGTGAGATGGAGCAGGAAACCGCCAAGATTATCCGCCGGGCCATTACCGAGGCCAACGAGGAAGCGGACACCAAGGCCCGGGAAATCGTCACCACCGCCATTCAGCGGTGCGCCGTGGACCAGGCCCAGGAAACCACTGTTTCCGTTGTGGCGCTGCCCAACGACGACATGAAGGGCAGAATCATCGGCAGAGAAGGCAGAAACATCAGAGCTTTCGAGACCATTACGGGCGTGGACCTGATTATCGACGACACCCCCGAAGCGGTTGTTGTTTCCTCCTTCGACCCGGTCCGCAGAGAAGTGGCGAGACTTGCGCTTACCAACCTCATTCTGGACGGCAGAATCCACCCCGGAAGAATCGAGGACACCATCGCCAAGGCTCAGGCGGAAGTGGACGCCAAGATGAAAGAGGCGGCGGAGCACGCGGTTATGGAAACCGGCATCACCGGTATTTCCCCGGAACTTATGAAGCTCATCGGACGCCTCCGTTACAGAACCAGCTACGGCCAGAACGTGCTGCAGCACTCCGTTGAGGTTGCTCATCTGGCAGGCGTTATCGCCGCCGAGATAGGCGCCAACGTCACCGTGGCCAAGCGGGCCGGTCTCCTTCACGATATCGGCAAGGCCATCGACTGCGAGGCGGAAGGCAGCCACGCCATTTTGGGTATGGACCTCCTGAAGAAGTACCGGGAGCATCCGGAAGTATGCCACGCGGTGGGAGCCCACCACAACGACATCGAGCCGGAGACCGCCGAAGCGGTTCTCGTTCTCGCCACCGACGCCATTTCCGCGGCGCGGCCCGGAGCGCGGCGGGAGACTTTGGAGAGCTACGTCAAGCGCCTCAAGAAACTCGAGACCATCGCCGATTCCTTCGACGGCGTCGAGAAGACCTTCGCCGTTCAGGCGGGCAGAGAAATCAGAGTTATGGTTAAGCCCTCCGAAGTGAACGACGACGCCGCGGTGAAGCTGGCCCACGACACGGCCAAGCGCATCGAGGAAGAGATGGAATATCCCGGCCAGATCAAGGTAACGGTCATCCGGGAAACGAGAGCGGTGGAGTACGCCAAGTAATCCGCCATGAAAATGATATTTCTCGGCGATATTTCCGGCCGAGCCGGCAGGGCGGCAATCAAGACCAAACTGCCGGGGCTTATCGAATCGGAAAACGCCGATTTCGTCATCGCCAACGGCGAAAACTGCGCCGGCGGACTGGGAATCACGATGCCCACCGCCTTGGAGCTTTTCGACTACGGCATAAGCGTCATAACCCTCGGGAACCACACCTTCAAAAAGCACGACATCGCGTCCTTTTTGGAGCGGGAGCCGAACCTTCTTCGGCCCGCCAACTATCCGGCGGCGGACCCGGGAAAGGGATGGGTTGTGATTGATATCAAGGGCGTTAAAGTGGGGGTTCTTTGCCTTCAGGGGCAGGTGTTTATGCCCCCCATAAACTCCCCCTTCGAGGCGGCCGAGGAAGCCGTGGAGGAGATGAGGAGAGAGGCGAAAGCGATTTTCGTCGATATGCACGCCGAGGCAACGTCGGAGAAGGCGGCCATGGGCCGGTTTCTGGACGGCAAAGTTACCGGAGTTTTCGGAACCCACACCCACGTGCAGACGGCGGACGAGAAAATACTGCCCGGCGGCACGGCTTTCATAACCGACGCGGGCATGACCGGAGTCCGGGAATCAATCCTGGGAATGGACATCGCCGCGGCGATGAACAGATTCTTCTCCTTCGTCCCGGAAAAGTTCGCCGTCGCGGAAGGCGCGGCGTTCCTTGAGGGCGTCGCCGCGGAGTTTGACCCGGAAACGGGAAGAGCGACTTCCGTTAAAAGAATAGTTTATTAGGGCTCAGGGACCTGGGGTCCGGGGTCAGGGAATGTGTCGGCGAAGCCGACGGATTCTACCGATCCGCTTTGCGGTGTCGGGTATATAATCCGTTCGCGTAGCGAACACCGACCCTATTCCCTATTCCCTTTTCCCTGTTCCCTCAAGTCATCAATCGGTTAGCCGACTTCGTCGCTTCGACGGCTAACCCCTAAAACCTAACACCTAACCCCTAATTTACCGGAGGTAAAATCATGCGTAAACTTTTCGCTATACTGGCTATCGCCGCCATGTTCGCGGTGAATTCCGCCTGCGCCGACATCATTCTCTACGGCGGTGAAGATCCCGCCAAGGTGGGTATCAAGATGGGCGCCTGGGGCAGCGGTTACGCCGTGAAGGACACCAAGCACGCTCTTCTGGGCAGCAACGCCATCAAAGTTCATTCCCAGAGCCTCTACGCCGGCGGCAGAATGGACTTCACCAAGCCCGTTACCGTTCCCGCGGCCAAGGAAAAGGATTCCCGCTATCTCACATTCTCCCTGTTTTTTGCCAACACGAAGCAGGTGAACCCGGCGGCGGGTACGGTTTACGCCTATGAGGTGGAGCCCTACACAATCTCCGTGGCAAGCAGGATTCGCTTCCTGTTCATCTCCGCCGACGGCAAGTGCGTGGACTACACCGCGGACCCGCAGCCCGTGGACCCGGACGACAACTGGATGAAAGTTTCCGTGCCCCTCGCGAAGTTCGCCGGAATGGGCGATTTCAGGCTGGCTCGGCTCATTATGTTCTGCGACGAGCCCAACGGTGATTTCTTCATCGGCGCCATTACCCTCACCGACGACAAGGAACCCATCATTGTGGAGCCTCTTGACTCCCAGGTTATAGCCGTTATGGACGAGCTGTTCTTCGTGGCCAGAGCCCAGGCGGGTTGTTCCAACCTTGATTACAGCTGGGACTTCGACTCCTCCGACGGCATCACCAGAGACGCTTCCGGCACGGTGGCCCGGAAGTTCTTCACCAAGGGCGGCAACTACACCGTCACCCTCACCGTCACCGACAAGAACAAGATTAAAGACCCGGTGAAAGTCACCACGGTCATCGAGGTCAACGAATAGAAGGTTCCATGGATTACACCGCGACGCAGGCGGATGTGCTGATTAAAGCCCTTCCGTATATTCAGAAGTACTACGGCAAAACCGTCGTCATCAAGTACGGCGGCAACGCCATGATCGACGACGATCTGAAACAGAGCGTCATCAGAGACGTTGTGCTGATGCACTACGTGGGAATGAAGGTTATCCTTATCCACGGAGGCGGCCCGGATATCACCGCCGCCATGAAGAAAATGGGTAAGGAACCGGAGTTCGTCAACGGCAGACGGGTCACCGACGCGGAAACCATGGAAATCGTGGAAATGGTTCTGGCGGGCAAGACCAACAAGGGCATCGTTTCCATCATAAACAACATGGGCGGCAAAGCCGTGGGACTGTCCGGCAAGGACGCTTCCCTCATTGTGGCGGAGAAGGACACCAAGTTCGACCTGGGCTTTGTGGGCAACGTGGCGAAGATTAATCCTCAGATTCTCATCGACCTCATCGAGAACGATTACATTCCGGTTGTTTCTTCCGTGGCCATCGGCGCCGACGGGGAGAGCTACAACGTGAACGCGGACCTCATCGCCGGCTCAATCGCCGCCAAGGTTAAGGCGGAAAAGCTCATCATGATGACCGACGTGGAGGGTATTTACAGAGATTTCGAGGACAAATCCTCCTTTGTTTCCGAGCTTCGGGTGGAGGACGCCAAGAAGATGATTACCGCCGGAGCCGTCTCCAAGGGTATGATTCCCAAGGTGGAGGCCTGCCTCACGGCCCTGGCCGGAGGCGTAACCCGCACCCACATCATCAACGGCACCAAGCCCCACTCACTGCTTATGGAGCTTTTCACCGATACCGGCATCGGAACAATGATCGTTCCGTAGGAGATATTATGAAAGATTGCGAAATGACCGCCGCCGAAATTATGGCGGAGGACAAAAAATATATAATGCGCACCTACGGCAGACTGCCCGTGGTTCTCACCGAGGGCAAGGGCTGCCGGGTTAAGGACATCGACGGCAAGGAATATCTGGACCTGGTTGCCGGCATCGCCGTGAACGGTCTGGGCCACTGCCCGGAAGTCGTGGTGAAGGCTATCAAAGAGCAGGCGGAGACGCTGATGCACACCAGCAACCTCTACTACACTCTGCCCCAGATTAAGCTGGCAAAGCTTCTTGTTGAGATTTCCGGCATGACGAAGGCCTTCTTCTGCAACTCCGGCGCCGAGGCCAACGAGGCGGCCATGAAGCTGGCCCGCAAGGCCACCAAGGTTGCCGGGCACCCGGAAAAGACGGTTATCATCACCGCCGAGAAGTCCTTCCACGGCAGAACTCTGGCGGCCATTACCGCCACCGGTCAGCCGAAATATCAAAAGATGTTTACCCCGCTGCCTCCGGACTATAAGTACGTTCCTTTCAACGACGTCGAGGCCCTGAAGGCGGCGGTGGATGAGAAAACCTGCGCCGTTATGCTTGAGCCCGTGCAGGGCGAGAGCGGCGTTCATCCCGGCACCGCGGAATATTTCAAAACCGCCCGGGAGCTCTGCGACAAGTTCGGCTGCGCCCTGATTTTCGACGAGGTGCAGACGGGTCTGGGCAGAACCGGCAAGCTCTTCGGCTTCGAGAACTTCGGAGTGAAGCCGGACATTATGTCTCTGGCCAAAACCCTGGCCGGCGGATTCCCCATGGGCGCCATGTTGGCGGCGGGGAAGTACGCGGAAGTTTTCGAGCCCGGCGACCACGCCTCCACCTTCGGCGGCAACCCTCTGGCGGCTGCGGCGGCCTTTGCCACCGTGTCCGAAATAGCGAAACCCGGCTTCATGGACGAAGTGACGAAAAAGGGCGACTACTTCAGAGCGGAGCTGGCGAAAACAGAGGGCGTTAAGGAGGCCAGAGGTCTCGGTTTCATGATAGGAATCGAACTCGAAAAGCCCGATGCCCGGGCCTACGCCGAGGAATTTTTGAATAAAGGCTTCATCGTGAACCCCATCGGCGACTCCATCATCAGACTCGTTCCGCCCCTTATTTTGAGCAAAGCGGAAATTGATGAGTTTGTGGGAGCGGCGAAGAATATTATAAAATAAGGGAACAGTCGCTCCTGCCGGAGCGCATGAATTGCGCCTTACGGCGCGTGAATCGTTGCTACGCGACATGAATTGCCTTGCGTCATGAATTGCGCTAAAGCGCATTGCGGTGTTGCCTACGGCAACAGATTATAAAATCAACATTGCAATGTGGGTTGGTAGAATCCGTCGGCTTTGCCGACTCCTTCCCTGACCCCTGGCCCCTGACACCTGATCCCTAAAAAAATCCGGAGGATTTTAACCATGAAAGGTACCGATCTTCTTACAATATCCCAGCTCACCAAGTCGGAGATAGAGACTTTGGTGGACTATGCCATAAAACTTAAAACATTCGTCATTCCCGCGGAGAAGCAGCGGAAGATTTTGGACGGCAAGACTCTGGCCATGATCTTCGAGAAGCCTTCCCTGCGTACAAGAGTCTCCTTCGAGACCGGTATTTTCAGACTGGGCGGCCACGGCATTTATCTGGGCCCCAACGACATCAGTCTGGGCAAGCGGGAGAGCGCGGGGGATATCGCCTGCACTCTGGACAGAATGGTTGACCTTATCATGGCCCGGGTTTTCGCCCACGATTCCGTGGTGACCCTGGCCGAGTACGCCAAGGTGCCGGTTATCAACGGTCTTTCCGACCTTGAGCATCCCACTCAGGCCATCGCCGACTTCATCACCATTCGGGAGCACAAGGGCG
The DNA here is from genome assembly GCA_017958015.1 of Abditibacteriota bacterium. Taxonomy (GTDB): domain Bacteria; phylum Armatimonadota; class UBA5829; order UBA5829; family UBA5829; genus RGIG10368. The sequence goes on from JAGDDM010000089.1 coordinate 13,029, forward strand.
AGTACGCCGGCAAGAAGTTGGTGTTCGTGGGCGACGGCAACAACGTGGCTCACTCCCTGATGCTCTTCGCCGCCAAGGTGGGTATGAACTTCACCATCGCCTGCCCCGAGGGCTACGACCCCATGACGAGCGTTGTGGACGACGCGGAGAAGTGCGCGGAAAAGACCGGAGCGGATATCGTCATCGAGCGGGATCCCTACGACGCCGTTGAGGGCGCCGACGTGGTTTACACCGACGTTTGGGCCAGCATGGGTCAGGAAAGCGAGTCCGAGAAGCGGGCGAAGATTTTCGCTCCTTATCGGGTTGACTCCAAACTCATGGCCGCGGCGAAGCCCGACGCCATATTTATGCACTGTCTGCCGGCCCACAGAGGCTCGGAAGTCACCGACGAGGTGGTGGATTCCCACCAGAGCGTCGTTTTTGACGAGGCGGAGAACAGACTCCACGCCCAGATGTCCATTATGGCCCAGCTGGCGGGCAAGATTTAGTTATAAAGGATGCGGGATTTAATCCCTATTCCCTAAAATATATCGGAGGTTCCTTAAATGGAAAAGAAAAAAACCGTATTGATTCTTTATTCCGGCGGATTGGATACGTCCATCTGTATTCCGATGATGAGGGAAGACTACGGCTTCGACCACGTGGTCACGGTCACGGTTGACGTGGGTTTGCCGGAGGGCGAGCTCAAGCAGGCCGAGGACAAGGCCAAAATGCTCGGCACCGAGCACTATTCTCTCGATGTCCGGGAAGAGTTCGTCACCGACTACATATTCCCCACAATCAAGGCCAACGGCGACTATCAGGGCTATCCCCTGAGCACCGCCATCGCCAGACCGCTCATCATGGTCAAGACCTGCGAGATTACCGAAAAGACCGGCGCCCAGGCCTTCTGCCACGGCTGCACCGGCAAGGGTAACGACCAGTTCCGCTTCGAGATGGGTATGAGACTGGGCCGCCCGGACCTGCCCATTATCGCCCCCATGCGGGAAAAGAGCATGTCCCGCAGCTGGGAGATCGACTACGCCGCCGAGCACGGCATTCCCATCGGCCAGAGCAAAGAGAAAATCTGGAGTATCGACGAGAACCTCTGGGGCAGAAGTATCGAAGGCGGTAAGCTGGAAGATCCCAACTACGCTCCCCCGGAAGAAATCTACAAGTGGACCAAGAGTATCGCCGACGCCAACGACACCCCGCAGGATGTTACCATCGAGTTCGTAAACGGCGAGCCCGTTGCCATCGACGGTCAGAAGATGAAGCCTTTGGATCTCATCCTGGCCGCCCACAAGATTGCCGGCGACAACGGCGTGGGCAGAGTCGATATGATGGAAGACAGAATCATCGGCATGAAGGTGCGCGAGAACTATGAGTGCCCCGCCGCCAAGATTCTCATTCCCGCCCACAAAGCCCTTGAGGAGCTGGTGCTCACCAAGGAAGAGCGGGAGTTCAAGGCTATCGTGGATCAGCGGTGGAGCCGCCTGGTTTACGACGGACTGTGGTTCGATCCCCTCAAAGAGGACCTGGACGCCTTCATCAACAACATGCAGCCCAGAGTCACCGGTACCGCCACCCTCAGACTCTACAAGGGTTCCTGCACCGTTGTGGGCCGCAAGTCCGACTTCGCCCTCTACAACGAAGCCCTGGCTTCCTTCGACGACAAGTCCTTCAATCAGGCCGAAGCCGCCGGTGTTGTCAAACTCCACGGCCTTCAGGCGAGAATGTACGACAGTATCGTTAAGAAGTAATAAAGACGCAAAAATCGGGCCCCGAAAGGGGCCTTTTTTGCGTCTTGGGGGTTAGCGGCGCGCTTCGCTCGGCATGATATACGCCTATCGGCGTATGGAGGGAGCGGGGGAATTCAAGTGGGCGGATGTTGTGACTTTTCGGCGTGTTTACATAAGGTTTACAAAGAATTCAGTTGCCATTTTCCGGAAATTGGGCTATAATAAAATTAGGACTATATTATCGCGTCAACAGGGACGCGAAATCTTCGGAGAAAGGACGGGAATATGAGACACAAATTATTATCTCTCTTCATCCTCACATCGATTTTCTTTACGACGGCGGCATATTCCGCCACATACTACGTTGCCACCAACGGAAGCGCGAGCGGCAACGGCTCCTCCGGCTCCCCTTGGACCCTTGAGCGGGCCGGTGAGCCGGGCAGCAACGCGGCTCCCGCGTCCGGCGATACGGTTATCGTCAAGAACGGCACCTACACGGCCACCGTCAGAGGCGGTTTC
>JAGDDM010000008.1 GCA_017958015.1 Abditibacteriota bacterium
ACGGATGTTCTGGTTTTCGCCACGCCGGTCTACTGGTTCAACTGCTCCGCCCAGCTGAAGTGCGTCATAGACAAGTTCTACTCCTTCTGCGTGGCGGAAAAGGTGCCTCCGATTAAGGAGACCTTCCTGCTGGCTACCTGCGAGGATACCGACCCCGCCACTTTCGACGTCCTTACATCCAACTACGAGAAGGTTATATCCTATCTCAAGTGGTCCGACGGCGGCAGGATTTTGGTAAACTCCGTGGGACCCGTGGGCGCGATAGAGAGCACCGATGCCCTCGCCGAAGCGGAGGAAATGGGCAAAAGCCTCTAATTCACCGCCGTGAGGCGCCATTCGGTTACGGGTATCACGAAAAAGCGGTACCGCTTCTCCCGAACCAGGCGCAGATCGAAGAGATAGGAATACATCTCGTCCTCCCACTCCGCCTTGCCCAGAACGTAGGCGACGGCGGTGTCGCCTTTGACTTTCACGGTGTGAATCTTCGTTGTTACGGCGTAGTCCCGCTTCTTGTTGGAGTAAATAACGTCAATCACGTATGCCCGCATGAGCATATAGTCCCGTCCCTCCTCGTCTTTGTAGTCCTTGGACAGACGGGCGATGATGGGCGCGGCTTCGTGGCGTTCAACGGAAGCGGCGACGTCGGCTATGAGGTTTCGTATTTTTTCCTCATCACTGCCCCGAGGGAGGGTGATGAGCGCGGCGGCGAAGTAGGCGAGGACTATCGCCCCGAGGATGATGATTTTTGTTTTCATAAATATATTTTAACCTTAACGGAAGGGAAAATCAATGGGAATAAAACTTTACGTGGTGCGCCACGGCCAGACACAACACAACGTGGCGGGCATAATTCAGGGTCACACCGACTCTCCCCTGACGGCTTTGGGGAAAAGTCAGGCCCGGCGGACGGCGAAGCGGCTTGAGGAGATTCGCTTCGACGCCATATACACATCGGATTTGGGCAGAGCCGTGGCCACAGCCCGGATTATCGCCAAAAAGCAGAATTGCGAGATAATAAAAACCGAGAACCTGCGGGAGTCCTACATGGGCGAGGTGCAGGGTCTCACCCGTGACCTTTTCGAGGCCAAATACCCCGGCGCCTACGAGCGGTGGATAAGCGATTCCGTCCACAACCGGCCTCCGGGGGCGGAGAGCATCGACGATATCATCGCCCGGTGCAAAGCCTTTACCGACAAACTTGTGGCGGAGTATCCGGACGATTCCAGAATCCTGGCCGTCACCCACGGCGGCCCCACAAGGGGTCTCATCTGCGCCGTGCTGGGAATGCCCCGGGAATACTTTGTGAAGTTCCGCTGCTACAACGCGGGAATAACGCTCCTCCACGTGGATCCGAGGCCCTCCATATCCATGTTCAACGACGTGTCCCACCTGCGCCGATCCGCCACCACCCGGTTCGACGCGGACAGTCTGCAGTTTTTGAGATAACAAAGATCCCGCCGCCGGCGGGGTCTTATTGTAGGTGCCGAATGCCGGCGACGGAGATAAATACACGGTGATGAAAGGTGATTATATGATTAAACCGGAACAATCCAGGGATTTATGGTTAAGAGAAAAGATGGATGAAGTTATAGGTTTTTATACACGCGAGTTTTATGCGCTTGATAATTTCAGTTCATTTAAGGTTTTGTACAAAGGTCATTTGTATTCTTCGTCGGAGGAAGCGTATCAGGCCGCCAAGTTTATCGGAGTCGCGCCGGAAGTCGAGCAAAAGATAAAGAACTCGTATTCCGCGCATGAGGCAAAAGAAATCGCGTCCGAGAACAGGGACAAGCAAAGTAAAGATTGGGATGAAGTAAAAGTACAAATAATGGAAGAGTTGTTGCGGCTTAAGCTCGACCAAAATCCGTATGTGAAAAAGAAACTGCTCGAAACCGGAGATTATTTAATCGTGGAGGATTCCCCCACGGACAGCTTTTGGGGGTGGGGAGAAGACAGAAAAGGAGAGAATGTTATGGGAAAACTGTGGATGAAACTGCGGGACGAATTGCGGAACGGGTGATATACCGTATTCCGACACCGTAATCCCCGCGTAAAAAACCGGCGCCTCAACCCGCGCCGGTTTAATTGTGAGATTATAACCAAAGTGGCACACCCGAAGGGATTCGAACCCCCGACACTCCGGTCCGAAGCCGGATGCTCTATCCACTGAGCTACGGGTGCGCGTCGAATAAATTATACCGGTTTTCTTTACGTTTATCAAGACCGGCGGTATTGACAAATGTCCGCTCTTGGTTTTAGAATAGTAGTAACACAAAAATAATCGAAAGAGGATCGCCATGAGAAAAATCCTATCCGTAATATCTCTTCTTTTCATTTTCGTATCCGCCGCCGCGTGGTGCCAGCAGCTGCCCCAGGCTCAGCGGGCGGAGTTCGAGAAGCGCTTCAAACAGGGTGTGGCCCTTGCCAACGCCGGCAACATCGACGGCGCCATAGCGGAGTTCTCCGCCGCCCATAAAGCCTCTCCCAAGGACATACCCACCCTCCAAAACCTGGGCGCGCTGTATCTTAAAAAGAACAACGACAAAAACGCGGAGTCGGCTCTTTTGAAGATTACCTACATTCAGCCCAAGAACACCTTCGCGCTGGAGAACCTGACCCGAATATACATCTACCGCAAAAGCAACGCGGCGGCTCTCCGCTACTCCCAGCTGTTCCTTGACGCCGCTCCGGACAAGTACGAGTCCAGGTACCTCTGCGGCGTGGCCTACACCATGAACAACTACGCCGCCAAGGCCATAGACAATCTGCGGTCGGCTCTCCACGTGAAGCCCGCCGACCCGGACGCCTCCATGCTTTTGGCGGAGCAGTATATCAAAACCGAAAAGTACACCGACGCCCTGGGCACCATGAAGCGGCTTCTGGCCGCCGACCCCAAGAACGCCAAGGCGGGTCTTCTGGCGGGCTACTGCGCCTCTCAGCTTGAGCTCGGCGACGAGGCTATAAACTACTACAAAACAGCTACCGCGAACCCCGAGACGAAGCAGGGCGCCTGGGCGGGCATAGACAAGGTTTATCAGGACCGGGGCGACGAGAAGAACGCCAAGGAAGCCCTCCGCAAGGGCAACCTCACCGCCGACGGCTCTCCCTCCACCGGCGACGAGACAGCCTATCAAAAGAACTTGGTTGCCGGTCAGCAGGCCATAAACGGCGGCAAGTGGGACGAGGCCAAGAAGTACGCCGACGCCGCCCGGAAAGCCAAACCCGGCGACAGAACCGCCCTCATGATGTACGCCTACTGCTGCATCAACACCGACGACGCCGCGTCCGCGGTGAAGATTATCGACGAGACTTTGGCCGCGGAGCCGGGGAACCTTCAGGCTCTTGAGCTGAAGGCCATGGTTCAGAGCAGATCCGGCGACGGCAAGGGCCTTGTGGGCACCTACAACAACTGGATTAAATACCACCCGGCGGACTTCACTCCTCACCTGCGTCTGGCGGGCTACTATTCCTTCCAAAACGATAAAGCCAACGCGGACAAGCACTTCGCCGAGGCCGTGCGGCTGGCTCCCGACAACACGGACGTGCTCAGCGCCTACGGCTCTTTCAAGGGCAGATTCGGCGACTTCGCCGGCGCCTACGAACTCTACGCCAAATGCATCGCTCTCTCCCCGGGCAACCCGGCCTTCGTCATTCCCGGCGCCGAGGCTCTCAAGTCCCAGGGCAAGAACAACGAAGCGGAACAGCTCTATCTCGATAACATCAAGGTGGCCAAAAACGACGACAACGACAGAGCTCTGCGGCTGTCTCTGGTGAGCTTCTACCGCGAGATATACCAGCACCGGAAAGTGCCGGAGCATATGGAGATTCTGTATAAACGCTACCCCACGGACCCGGACATCGTGGCGGGTCTCGAGACCGCCTACGACGACCTGAACATGTACGAAAAGGCCATCAACATCTCCCGGAAGCTCATCGAGCTGAAGCCGGATGTGAACGAGTACAAACTCTATCCCGCTTTCCTCTACGAGAGATGGGGCAAGGACAACGAGGCCATAGCCGAGGCCAAGGCCGTTGCCGACGCGAATCCGGATTTCACCCGGGCCGGTGTGTGGCTGGCGGATAAGTACGCCAAAGTGGGCAAATACGACGAGGCCATCGACCGCTACAACAAACTCATCGCCAATCCCGGCGAAGCCGACGCCTCCCGGTTCCACGCCGCCATCGGCGACATCAAAATGAAGCAGGGCGACAAGGCCGCCGCCACGGAAGCCTACGGCAAGGCTCTGGGCTCCAACCCCGCCAACGTCGCCGCCCTCAATGCCATGGGCTCCTACTATGATAGCGAGAAGAAACCCGACGAATTCCTGACCTATCAGGAAGACCTCATCAAAAAGTCCGGGGACAAGGCTCCCACCAACTACTACTACCGCTACTGCGTCAAAAACAATCAGCGGGATAGGGCGAGAAGTTTCCTTGAAAACCTCTACAAAACCGACAAGCGCGTCGTTGTGGCCAGAGCTTTGGCCGCCTGTTACAAGGACGACAAGAACATCGACGGCGCCATCGGCATCTACGAGAACATCGTAAAGAACAACCCCAAGGACTCCAATGTCCGCAGACAGCTTATCAATCTGTACACCGAAAAAGGCGACTACGCCGCCGCCGTGCCTCACTATGAGGTGTTCTCCAAGCAAATGGCAACCGAGAAGAAACTCCGCAGCGGCTACGCCGAAGCGCTGGAAAAAACGGGCAGAAAGGACGACGCCGTGAAGCAGTACGAACTGCTGATGAAAGAAGATCCCGCCTCCGCCAAAGAGATTAAAGAGAAAATTGAGGCTCTTCGCGGGAAATAAGTTAAAACCGAAACGCCCCTTCGCGTAACGCGGGGGCGTTTTTTTGTCAAAAGAAACTATTTCCGGATGCGTTTCCTCAAACCGAACAAAGGAGCGAGACCTACGATTGCGTAGGCGGCCGTTGCCGGTTCGGGAACCACCGTTTCCGGTTGTTCCGAGCCGAATCTGACCGTAAGGGTTTTGCCCATAGGCATCATCAGCGAATTTAAGTATCCCGCGTAGTTATCGAAATCCGCGATTCCGAAGTAAACGTCGGACAGTTCGCTTCCCTCTTCGAATCCGAAAGCATTTACCAACTCCAATGTATAATCCCCGGGACCGGTATAGAGCGTCATGTAGAACGGTCCGTCGTTGGAGCCAAGGGGAATTCCCTGAAGCGAGATGTAAAAATTTCCGTCAAAAGAAGAAATCTGTTCGTCGGAGAAATCCTCGATGACGGTAACTTTTACGGATTCGTTGGGATCGAAAATCCAACCCGAGGCTCCGGCCTGAAATCCCACTTCCGTCACATATCCGCCGCCAATATAATCATGCATGTTAATTGTGTTGGCGGTAAAGCCGTTGTCGTCCGCGAGATCGGAGACCGGAACAGAATTTACTTCACCCCAAGAACGCCAGCCCTCAACGGTGACGCCGGAACCGCTCGGGGTGTTCGCGAAAGCCGCAGACGCCGCGAGAATAAGCAGGGCTATTAAAACTCTTTTCATTTTTTCACCTCCTCTCCGAGTATTTTCTACATTCTATCACGGGGGAAGGGTGATTGTCAAACGGCTCCCTGCGGGAGCATGAGATACTCTCCCTGCGATCGAGCATGAGATAAGCTTCGCGCATGAGATACGCCTTACGGCGCATTGAGGTGTTGCCTACGGCAACGGATTAAAAAGGCGCTTGCGGCGCAATGAATAATGAACAATTCCGGTGTCGGCAAAGCCGACAATTCTACCGACTCACATTGCAAGGTTAGTTTTATAATCCGTTCGGCGAAGCCGAACACATTCCCTGACCCCAGGCCCCTGACACCTGACCCCTTATAATATGATTTCCCCGCCGAACATATTGATTTTAATATAGTTTTGAGTTATAATCGAATTCATGAAAGATTTTATCGACAGAATACAATCGGATATACTTGTGGGCGACGGCGCCATGGGCACGGCGCTTATGTCTTTGGGCGCGCCCGAGGGAGCGGCCCTTGAGCGGCTCAATCTGACGGACCCGGAGAAGGTCTCCGCCGTCCACCGGGGCTACGCCGAGGCGGGCAGCGGCATCGTTGAGACAAACACCTTCGCCGCCAACCGCTACACCGCCGCCAAGTACGGCTTTGAGAAGGACCTTGAGGCCGTAATCGCCGCCGGAGTAAAGCTTGCCCGGCAGGCGGTGCCCGCCGACGTGTACGTGGCCGGTTCCGTGGGTCCCATCGCTCTCTACGACGACGAGGAACTGTCCGACGAGGAAAAATACCGCATATTCGCCGAGCAGGCCGCTCTTCTCCGGGAGGCCGGGGCGGACGTGATTATATGCGAAAGCTTTTCCGTCCTCGCGGACGCGGAAATCGCCGTTCGGGCCGCCGTTGCCGCCGGACTTCCGGTTATAGGTCAGGCGTCCTTTGACGGCGAGGGACGAACCGAGTGCGGAGCCTCCGCCAAAACGGTGGCTTCCCGACTGAGGGACGCCGGGGCTGTCTGCGTGGGCGCCAACTGCGGCCACGGAGCCGTGTCCGTCATCGAGGCGGTGCGCCAAATGGCTCCTCTGGGACTGCCCATGAGCGCCTACATGAATGCCGGTTTCCCTTCCAGAGTGGCCAACAGGCTCATGTATATGTCCTCACCGGAGTACATGGGGCGCAGAGCTGTTGAACTGGCCCAATCCGGCGCGAAGATTATCGGCGGCTGCTGCGGCACCAACGTCGAAACCGTTCGGGCCATCGCGGAAGCCTTGAGGTCCCGCGAGGGCGCCTACGGCAGAGTTTATTCCGTCGAGCGGCGGAAAACGGAGGTGGCGGCCCCCTTCAAAGCCGCGGAAAAGACAATTCCCGAGGACTGCCGAATTCTCACGGAGCTGGATCCGCCCACGGACACGGACATGTCCTCCTTCCTGGCCGCCGCCGACGCTTTCAAAGAGGCCGGGGCGGACTGCGTAACGATTTCCGACAACCCCCTGGCTTCCATGCGGGTGGACATATTGGCCGCCTCCGCCGCCGTCATAAAGCACTGCGGCATGCCGGTTTTGCCCCACCTGACAGCCAGAGACAGAAACAAAATCGCCGTGCGCTCCGCCATTTTGGGCGCCCACGTGTTGGGAATAAGAAACATTTTGTGCGTTACCGGCGACCCGGTGCGGCTCTGCGGTTCGGGGGGCACGGGGGTTTTCAACGTGAACTCCATCGGCGTCTGCGAGATGCTCACCGCCTTCAACACCGCCGGACGGGAGGACAACCCGGACTTCGCGGTCATCAATCCGGGCGTGGCTTTCAATCCCGGCGCCGCCTCACCGGAAAGCGCGGCCAAGAGGCTCCGAAAGAAAAAGGACGCCGGGGCGAAGTTTGCCCTCACTCAGCCGGTTTACGAACCGGATAAGTTTTTGCGGGCCATGGAGGAAGTCGCGAAGGCCGGCGCGGATATGCCCGTATATCTGGGAATCATGCCCTTCGCTTCCTTCAAAAACGCGGATTTCATACACAACGAGGTGCCGGGAATAGACGTGCCGGAGGATCTGCGGACCCTCATGGCTTCCTATTCCGACAGGGCGGACCAGCGAAAGGCCGCCGCCGAGTACTGCGTCAAAACCGCCCTGGCTCTGGCGGACTGCGTCCGGGGATTCTATCTCATTCCCCAGCGTAACAGAGCGGAGCTGATAACGCCGGTTATTAAGGCTCTGGAAAATTAGATTAAGGCAAAAGGTACGATTATGAAAACATATTACGTCTCTCCCGCAGGTTCCGACGAAACCGGAACCGGAACGAAAGAAAACCCCTTCGCCTCCATAGGCAGAGCCGACGAGTTGCGGCTTCTGCTGCCCGGCGACGTGGTGTCCGTGGCTCCGGGCAGATACGACAATCTGTTCCTGTCGGAATGTTACGGCACCGCGGAAAAACCGGTTACATACAAAGCCGAGGGCGAGGTTTTCATCAGCGGTGAAACGGACATTGCAACCGGCGTCTACATCGTTCTGGAGGGCTTCACCTTCGACATCGGCAACGTTGTTTTCGACGATGAGCCTCAGGGCTGCGTTGTCCGCGACTGCTTCTTCGACGTCAAGATGGGCAGAGTCTGCGTCGAGTTCAACGAAGGCGAGAACTGCCGCTTCGAGAATAACACCGTCAAGGCCAACGACCTTGAAGCCCTTTGTTCCGTATCATCCCCCGGACGAATAGACTTCGCCGGCAACAAAGTCGAGGGGGGCGAGCTTAAGGAGATTAAATACCTCTGCGCCTATCCCGACACCCACTTTCCCAACACGGAAAACCACTTCACCCTTCAGGGTGACTTTCACGTTCACACCTCCGACGGCAGCGACGGCAAAAACACCACCGAGGAACGGATGGCGGAGGCCAAGGCAAGGGGCTTGGACGTTATCGCCGTAACCGACCACGGCTGGGTTGTGGCGGAACGGAAATACGCGAAGAAGCAGCGGGAAAAAGCTCAAAAACTCGCCGACGAGCTGGGGCTCATCTACATGCCCGGCTTCGAGACCGGCCTCAAATTCCCGCCCCTGAACGGCAGAGAGCATATCGTGGTGTTCGACACCGACGAAGATCCGGTTGATTTCGACCACGGACTTACCGAGGACGGCGGCGAGCATGATTATATGAAGCGGATAGAGTACCTGAACGAAAAGGGCGCCTTCATCATCTGGCCCCACCCGGACAGCGACTATCCCGGCATCGAGCTGGCGGACGAGCTGGCACGGGAGCCCATAAAGAAGCTTATCGAAAAGGGCCTTATCAAAGGCGTGGAACTTATCAACGGCGACACCGCCGAATATCCCTCCCAATATTGGGGCGAGCGGTACACCCGGCAGGCGGGACCCCGAGGCGGATGTCTGTGGATGAGAGTCATGGACTACGCCGTGAAGCACAACCTGGCCGTGTTTTCAAACACCGACGCCCACAACGCTCTCATCCCTTGCTATACCCTTATTCTCGCCAAGGAACGCACCCGGAAGGGCGTTCGGGAGGCTCTGGAAGCGGGCCGCACCGCGGCCTATTTCGAGGACATCCTCTGGGCCCGGCAGGACGTGGCGGAGGAACTCATAAAAGCCATGGCCCCCTTCAACCGCTACATCGCCGATGAGGGCCGCCACATCGTGAAAGCGACATTCACCAACACCTCTCCCATGATTCTCATGCCGGAGATTGACGGCCACGTGTTCGCCATACAGCCCTACGAGTCGTTGCGCCTCATCGCCGAGTTCGACGAACCCATGAAGGTGAAGTGGACGAATATTTTTGTCGGCACCGACAAGTGCCTTGAGATGGATTATTGAATATATTTTATTAGGTGTTAGGTTTCAGGTTTTAGGTTTTAGGTAATGTGTCGGCAAAGCCGACGATTATAAAACCCGCATTATATAATCCGTTCGGCGTAAGCCGAACACCGGACCTAATAACCTAATAACCCAATAACCTAAAACCTAATATAATTCAAATACAAAGAGGAAATTATGTCAGTATATTACGTATCGCCCACCGGATGCGACAAAACCGGCGACGGCTCCAAAGAAAAGCCCTTCGCCACCATAGGCAGAGCCGACGAGTTGAAACTTCTCTCGGCGGGGGACGTTGTCCTCGTTGCCGCGGGAGAGTACGATTCCGTTGTTCACCGGTTCGCTTCCGGCACAATCCGCCGCCGGATAACCTACAAAGCCTACGGCGTCGTTCGGATTGCCGGTGAAGCGTCTTTCGGCACTTTTGAGTATCCCGCGTCTTATATCACCCTTGAGGGCTTTGTTTTCGCCGGCGGCTCCGTTGATTTTGCCGGTTCGCCCCAGGGATGCGCCGTTGAAAACTGCGTTTTCGAGCTTACGGGCCGCAAAGTCTGCGCCGCCTTCAATTTGGGAGACCGGTGCGTGTTCGCCGGCAACACCGTAAAGGCGGATGAGAGCCTCGTCGCTCTCTGCTCGGTGTGTTCTCCCGGCCGGACGGCGGTTAGGGACAACAATGTCTCCGGCGGAACCCCCAGGGATATTTATTTCGAGTATGTGGGCGCGGAGCATAATCATTTTCCGAACACGGAAAAACATATAACCCTTCAGGGCGACTTTCACATACATACTTCCGAAGGCAGTGACGGCAAAGTCACTACCCGGGACAGATTTTACGAAGCCAAACGGAACGGCATCGACGTGCTGGCCTTGACCGACCACGGTTGCGATCTTGCCAACCGTGACTACATCGAGGAACAGCGGAAGTACGCCGGGAAACTTTCCGAGGAAACCGGCGTAATATATATACGCGGTTTCGAGACGGGTCTGGCCTACGATCCCCTGAACTGGCGGGAGCACCTTGTGGCCATCGGCAGCGACGCCTATGCCAAGGTCTGCGACCACCACCTCAAAGAGGACGGCGGCGAGGACGACTACTTCAAACGTCTCAAGGAGCTGAAGGAGCAGGGCGCTTTTATCGTTTGGGCCCACCCGGACAGCGACTATCCCGGCATCGAACTGGCGGACAGCTTTGCCCGGGAGCCCTTCAAAAAGGCCCTGGACAGCGGCCTTATACAGGGTGTCGAGATTGTAAACGGCGCCGTGGGGTATAACCCTGAGGGTTACTGGGGCGACAGATATTACTTCAAGGGACCCCGGGGCGCGTCGGAGTTTTCAAGGCT
>JAGDDM010000090.1 GCA_017958015.1 Abditibacteriota bacterium
ATACCTCATTCCCGTCTTTATACTGCTCGCGTCATCTCTCGCCGCCTTCGGTGAGGGGAACGATGTCATAGGCGTGCTCACGGATCCCAAGTCCTACCTGTCCCAAAAGGTTTCGGCCAACATGAAGCTCTCCTACGAGGACGTGGAGCGCAACCCCATGGCCTACGAGGGTCAGGTGTTCGAGGTTGTGGGTGAGTTCAAAGGCACATGCCACGGCAGTTCCGATTCCGTGGTGTTCTCCGTAAGCGACTCCCAAAGCGTCATTTTGGATTACGACGCCTACACGCTGCCGGAGGGTGTTTTCAACTGCCTGGTTAAGGTGGAAAAGCCGGAGGAGACGAGTCCCGACGGCACGGTGGTTATCACCGTGAATCCCTCCTACAAAATTATCGCCGCCACCCCAACGGTGAGTCTGGAAAGATACATCGAGCAAATTCGTCTCGATAAAGCGGAGGCGGAGCGACTTGCCCGGTCCTCCCTTTTCTCACTGCGGGGCGCCGCCGTTGAGATGCCCCCCGCGGACGAGAACACCGTGTCTCTCTACACCCGGCGGATAAAAGGCTACAATCCCTCCCTTTCCGAGGGTGTGGCCGCGAACATCGCCCGGGCGGTTGTGGGCTACGGCGCCAAGTACAAAGTCCACCCGGATTTCATCTGCGCCTTCATTTTGGCGGAATCGAAGTTTAATCCCACCGCCACGTCAAGAGTGGGAGCCAGCGGTTTGGGTCAGCTCATGCCCCGCACCGCCGCCTCCATGGGCATAACCAACATATACGACCCGGTGCAGAACGTCTACGGTTCCGCCAGATACATCAGGAGCATGCTTGACAGAACCGGCGGCCCCCGGGATTGGGAAAGCGTCACCGAGACGGATTTGAGACGGGCGCTCTCGGCGTACAACGCCGGTATAGGCAACTACAAAAAATACGGAGGAAACATTCCCTTCAAGGAGACCCGCCGCTACGTTGAGCGGGTCATGGGAGTTTACCGAAAAACAGCCGGAATACAATGAAAAAACTTCTTTATTTGCTTTTAATACTGATGACCTTTGCGGGCGCGGCTTTTTGCGCCGATGAGGAGGAAGAGTCCATCGTCAATCTTCCCGCCTACCCCGGCGGCGAGATAGAGACCTCCATGGACATAACTTCCGACAAGATTCCCGTTCTGGTGAAGCTTATGCTCTCCCAATCCTCCGAGCGGGCCTCCAAGGTCAGCGAAAAGGACATCGAGGACGCCCTGAAGGGTATCGAGCGGATGCGGGTTCTCACAGTGGGGAGCATGGACGCTTCTCCGGCGGATGTGAACAAGTACTATTCCGAAAATCTGCCGGAGGGCAAGTGGACGAAACTTTTCGGCACCACCGCGGCTAAGGGCTCCTTCGGAATATACACCGGTCCCGACGCGGACGCAATGTATTTCTATGTTGTTCTGCCGGACCCGGAGAAGCCGGAGATTGCCCGAAAGGCCGCCGCTTTGCGCCTTGACGGAAAGCCGGATTACATAAAACTGGCGGCTCTTTTCATAAAAACCGCCCTTTAGTTGACATATGACTCCCGACGGTGGTATAATTTTCAAAAGTTATATCACGCGGGAGTGCCGAAAGGCTGAGAAGCTTTGCTAATCCTTTGAACCCGGGCATCCGGGGAGCGAAGATAAATCGGTACCGCCGCGCGAAACGGCGGTTTTTTTATGCCCCTGAGCGGACTCTACGTTATTACCGACAACAAAATAGGACCTTACTCCCACGAGGATATCGCCTCCGCGGCGGTTGCCGGGGGCGCGTCGGTTGTTCAGTTGCGGGACAAAACCGCCACGGACGATGAACTTCTCCCCACCGCGAAGCGCATAAGGCGCGTAACCGCGGAAGTGGGAGTCACATTCATCGTCAACGACAGGATAGACCTGGCCGCCGCCGTGGGAGCCGACGGAGTGAACGTGGGGCAGGAGGACATCCGGGACCGGGGACTCACTCCCGATGTTATTCGGAAACGTCTGGGGGAGAAGGCGATAATCGGCGTATCCTGCCACAGTCTCGATGACTACATGCGGGCCTACGAAGCCGGGGCGGACTACATCGGTTTCGGCCCCGTGTTCGCCACCTCCACCAAGACGGACACCGCTCCCGTGCGGGGAACGGATCTTCTCAATAAGGTCTGCGAAATCGCGAAAATCCCCGTGGTGGCCATAGGGGGCATCACATACGACAATATAGATAATGTTCGGCGCGCCCACTGCGCCGCCGTTATATCCGCCGTTGCAAAATCGGACGATCCCACCGAAGCGGTACGGAAGTTAAGGGAAAAATTCACCGGAAAGGTACTGAAATGACACAACTTGAATCGGCAATTAAAGGCATCACCACCCCGGAAATGGTTTCGGTGGCGAAGGCCGAAGAAATCGACGTTGACCTCCTGCGGGAGCGGGTGGCCAAGGGCACCGTGGTAATCCCCAAAAACGTTTTGCGGGACCTGAAATCTCCCCGAGGCGTGGGCGAGGGACTCTCCGTGAAAGTCAACGCCAACATCGGCACCTCCGGCGACTTTCCCAACGTGGAGGACGAGCTGGTTAAACTCCGGGCGGCTCTGGACGCCGGCGCCGACGCGGTTATGGACCTCTCCACCGGCGGCGATTTGCCCTCCATTCGCCGGACAATTCTGGATAACTGCCCCGTGCCTCTGGGGACCGTTCCCATCTACGACGCGGCGGTGACAATTGCCCGGGAGCGGGGCGCCATTACCCGCATTACCGCCGACGACCTCTTCAACACCATCGAGTACCAGGCCAAGCAGGGCGTGGACTTCATGACTCTCCACTGCGGCATCACCCGGGAGTCCATCGAGCGGCTCCGGAACTGCGGCAGAGTCACCGGCGTTGTGAGCCGGGGCGGCGCTTTCTTGGTTAAGTGGATTCTCACCAACGACGCGGAGAACCCCCTCTACGAGCGCTACGACGAGGTGCTGGAGCTTGCCCGCAAATACGACATCACATTGAGTCTCGGCGACGGTTTCAGACCGGGCTGCGGCGCCGACGCCACGGACAGAGCCCAGATTCAGGAACTTATCATTCTGGGCGAGCTTGTTAAGCGGGCCCGTGAGGCGGGAGTTCAGGCCATGGTTGAGGGCCCCGGTCACATGCCCATAAATCAGATTGCCACCAACATGCAGATTCAGAAGCGGCTCTGCGAGAACGCTCCCTTCTACGTGCTTGGTCCTTTGGTAACGGACGTTGCTCCCGGCTACGACCACATCACCTGCGCCATCGGCGGAACCGTTGCCGCCGTCAGCGGTGCGGATTTCATTTGCTACGTGACACCCACGGAACACCTGGGACTGCCGGACGTTGAAGACGTGCGGGAAGGCGTTATCACCGCCCGCATAGCCGCCCACGCCGCGGACGTGGCTTTGGGTAAGCCCGCCGCCGTGAAGTGGGACAGAGAGATGAGCAAGGCCCGCCGAGCCAGAGACTGGAAGAAGCAGATCGATCTGGCCATAGACCCGGTTAAGGCCAAGAAGATTAAGGAACTGCGCTCCAAGGAGACCGGGGACGTGTGCTCCATGTGCGGCGAGTTCTGCTCCATGAAAGTTGTGGACGAGTATTTCGGCGGCGCCATCAACGCCGAGTGCTGAAATGAAAATATCCGAAGTCGGCGGCGAGCGGGCGGTCATTGAGCTTATAAAGGAGCTCGCCGGACCGAAAAGCGGTATCGGCGACGACTGCGCCGTTATCGAGCCCCACAAACGGAAGACGGTGGTTACCGCGGACCTTTTGGTGGAGGGCGTCCACTTCCGCGCCGATTGGGCGACCTATTACGAGATAGGAGCCAAAGCCGCGGCGGTGAACCTCAGCGACATCGCCGCCATGGGAGGAGATCCGTCCCATACGTTTATCTCCGCCGCGCTGCCGGATACGGAATTCGATGATTTGCGCGAGCTTGTTCGGGGTATGTGTGAGACCTTTACGCGGTACGGAAGCGTAATCGCCGGCGGTGACACCACCGCCTCGAAAAGCGGACTTGTGATAAACATCACCCAAACCGGATATTGCGACAAACCCGTTCTCCGCTCCGGCGCCGAGGTGGGGGACTACGTCATGGTTACCGGCCCTCTGGGCGCTTCCCGAGCCGGACTTGAGCTTCTCGCCCGATTCGGCAGAAAAAAAGCGGAGGAAATATCCCCCCGGTGCGTGAAGGCCCACATCACTCCGACTCCGAAAATCGCGGAGGGACTGTTTCTGGCGAAAAGCGGCGTTGTCACCGCCATGATGGATATAAGCGACGGTCTCGCTTCCGACGCCAAAAGAATCTGCGAGGAGAGCGGCGTGGGTATGGAGATTTATCCGGAAAAGCTGCCGATTTCCGATTGCCTTCGCGAAGCGGCCGGGTATTTGGGCCTTTCGGAAGAAAAAATTGCCCTTGCCGGCGGCGAGGATTACGAACTTTTGTTTACGACTCCGAAGCCGGAAGAAGTTGCGGAGGTGGCGGTTGTCATCGGCAGAGTGGTGGAGGGCTCCGAACCGCTCACGGTAACCGGCGGCGAAAAAACAAAGCCCACCGGAACATGGACTCACTTTTGATGAAGACTTTTGAGATTACAACCCGCTCCGCCGAGGAGACAATCGCTTTGGGTGAGAAGCTGGGAAAGCTGCTCACCGGCGGCGTTGTGCTGACCCTTTTCGGGGACCTTGCGGCGGGGAAAACCACTTTCACCCGGGGACTGGCGGCGGGTCTGGGTATTACCGACGGCATTTCCAGTCCCACTTTCACCCTCATTCACGAGCATGAGGGTCGGCTGCGGCTTTGTCACGCGGACCTCTACCGCCTCGGTTGCCCCGAGGAGATTGACACCATCGGTCTCGAGGAGTACATAAACGACGACTGCGTGACGGTGACGGAGTGGTCGGAGCGGTTCGAGGACGAACTGCCGGAGAACAGGATTGATATCGAAATTACCCGAACCGGGGAGAATGAGCGGAAGTTTGTGTTCCGCTCCGAAGTTTTCGGGAACGTAGTGGAGGAACTTGAAAATGCTGCTTGCCCTTGACACATCCGGCGACGTCTGCTCCCTTGCCTTTGGAGACGGCAAAACCGTTCTGGCGGAGTATCATTTTTATCATAAGATGAACCTTATGCGGCGGGTCACGGAGGTTTTCGACAAACTCCTCACCGACTGCGGCAAAACCGTGGGCGACATCGAAGGTGTTGTTGTGTCCCTGGGTCCCGGCTCCTTCACAGGTCTCCGGATAGGTCTCACCATGGGGAAAATGCTGGCCTTCACGGAGAACATTTCCGTTGTTGGCGTGCCCACCTGCGAGGCTCTGGCCCTTTCCGCTCTGCCACGGGACTGCGACTACATCTGCGCCCTTATTCACGCCCGGAAAGGCGAGGTCTACATGCAGCTCTTTAACGGCGGCGGGGACAATCTGTCGGACTGCGAAGTGACGAATGTGGCTGACCTCGGCGACAAACTGCCCGCGGGAAAGATATACTTCTGCGGCAACGGCGCCGCGGCGAACGGGGAAGAACTGCGGAAAATGTTCCCGGACGCTCTATTCGCGCCGGAATACGACACCTTCGCCCGGGGCGCCGCGCTCCTTAAGCGCGGAAGCGAACTCATCGCCCAAGGCAAAACCGACGACCCGGCGAGAATCGCGCCCCTGTACGTAAAAAAGCCTACTCCCGTTGTGAAACTTGAGGAGAGGCTTCGTAATTCTCGGTGATTAGCGGTTAGTCAACAACCCCTAAAACCTTATATTATCTGTATTTACGATCCAACGCCCTGTAATTTACCGCTTCGGCGATATGCGGGGCGTCGATTTTTTGCGCTCCGTCCATGTCGGCGGCGGTGCGGGCAACCTTGAGGATGCGGTCGTAGGCTCTGGCGGAGAGGCCCAGGGCGTCGATGGCCTTGGCGATGAGTCCCTTGGCGGGATCGGTGAGGTCGCAGAACTTTTTGATGTGCCGGGGCGCCATTTGGGCGTTGCAGTGAATCTTCAGTCCCTTAAACCGCTCGGTTTGGATGTTTCTCGCCGCCGTGACCCGTTCCCGCATTTCCGCGGAGGACATGGTGGGAGTCTTTGTCATCAGCTCGTTGGGTGTGAGCCGGGCAATTTCCAGGTGGATGTCGATGCGGTCGAGAAGGGGGCCCGAGATGCGCTTCAGGTATTTGGAAATGGCCGCCGGGGAGCAGGAGCAGGCGTGAGTGCGGTCGTTGTAGTAGCCGCAGGGGCAGGGGTTCATGGCCGCCACCAGCATAAAGTCGGCGGGATAGCGCACAAAGGCGGCGCTGCGGACGATTGTCACTTCGCCGTCCTCTATGGGCTGCCGCAGAACTTCCAGTACGTCTCGGCGGAACTCCGGAAACTCGTCCAGGAACAGAACGCCGTAGTGGGCGAGACTCACCTCACCGGGACGGGGCACGGAGCCGCCGCCCACCATTCCCGCGCCGGAAACCGTGTGATGGGGCGAGCGGAAGGGACGCACCCGAGCCAGGGGGTTCTCCGAAGTGAGGAGCCCGCAAATACTGTAAATCTTGCTTACTTCCAAGGCTTCTTCCCGAGTGAGCGGCGGCAGAATGGTGGGGATTCGCTTGGCAATCATTGTCTTTCCGCTGCCGGGAGGTCCTATCATAATGACGTTGTGTCCGCCGGCGGCCGCCACGGTGAGGGCCCGCTTGGCGAACTCCTGGCCCTTGATTTCCGAGAAGTCCATGTCGGACTCGGACAGCAGTGAGGGAGCGTCGAACTCCGCAGGGTCGAAGACCGTGGGCTGAACGGAGTCGGGATTTGTGAGCAGCTCCGCCACCTCTATGAGGGATTTCACGGGGTATGTGGCTATGCCGCTCACCGCCGCTTCCTTGCCGTTTTCCTCCGGCACTATGACGCGCTTCATTCCCAGATGCTTGGCCATGAGGGCCATGGGAAGAACGCCTTTAACCGGGCGCACGGTGCCGTCCAGACCCAGCTCGCCGGTGATGAGGGTGTCTTTCAGGGACTGGGCCGGAACCTGACCGCTGACGGCGAGGATTCCCGCGGCGATGGGCAAATCGAAACCGGGGCCCTCTTTTTTGATGTCCGCCGGGGCGAGGTTAATCATGACCTTGCGGGCGGGGAAGAGGAACTTGCAGTTGCGGATGGCGGTGCGGACTCTGTCTTTGGATTCCTGCACGGCGGTGTCCGGCAGACCCACTATAACAAGACCCGGCAGAGACGGAGACACATCTATCTCGATATCGATTAAGCAGGCCTCAAGGCCGTTGAGGGCTCCGCTGAAAACATTAACCAGCATGGCCCGATCAGAAGGCTTCGCCCAACTTTTCGATGAAGGCGGGGTTTCCCAGGCCGCCGCTTATGTGGAAGCGCACGTCAAGGAACTTCTCCACGAGGGAGATGTTGGAGAGGAGGTTTTGGGTGACTTCTTCGGTGGTGAAAGAGGAGGAACCCCGAGCCAGGGAGACCGGAAGAATGAGCTGGTCCGCAAGGAACTTGTCCACCGGCTTGTCCGGGGGCAGAACGAAGGGACGGAGCTCTTCCGAGGGAGTGATGGACACCAGCATCTGGCCCACGCCCTGCTTGTCCACGGCCATGAGTTTGCAGTTGCACTTAACGCCCATGGAGGTGATGGCGGGGATATAGAAGTCCCGGAAATACTCGTAGGAGGGAGTGTGGGGAACATCCATGCGGCCGGTGAGGTAGAGGTAACTCCGTTTGTCTCCGAAGGAGAGGGGGAAGAGGATTGTTTGGAGAATGAGGTTGACGGATACGCCCTCGTATTCCGTAAAGTCGAAGCGGTATTCCGCAGCGCTTACGGAGTGGGGCTTAAAGACAAATTTATCGCTGCCTTCCTTCACGCCGGACATTTCCGCGTTGCAGATTTTGCCCAAGGTCTTGATGAAAGCCATGTGGGACGCGCTGATTCCCCCGGGAATTTTTTCGGTCTGCACAATGCAGCCGGTGAGGGTGGCCAAGGAAAGACCCGTCCGTAAAATTTGTCCCGTCTGATCGAGACTCGCGTCGATTTTAAGCAACTCTTTTTCTCCGAAAAAAGTAAGTAATAAAACACCTATTTATATTGTAAACCATACAGCCAAGTAAATCAAGGCTTTTTTCTTGATTTTTCGAAAAAAAGTCCGTTTTTTTGAGTTTGACAATACGGCGGATGGCGATTATAATATATGGTGAAATATTAAAACTCCGAAAGGCAGCACTATGTCCGACATCAAATATGATTTCAACGCAATCGAAAAAAAGTGGCAGGAGAGGTGGCGCGAGGCGGATTTGTTCCGCGTTGAGAACACCACCGACAAGCCCAAGTTCTACGGTTTGGATTTCTTCCCCTATCCCAGCGGGGCGGGTCTTTCCGTGGGCCACTGCCGCAACTACATACCCACCGACGTGGTGTGCCGCTACAAGCGCATGAACGGCTTCAACGTTCTGCACCCCATGGGTTGGGACGCCTTCGGTCTGCCGGCGGAGAACGAGGCCATCAACAAAAAGAGCCACCCCAAAAAGACGGTTCCTGAGTACATCAACACCTACAAGCGTCAGATGAACCTCATCGGCATCGGCTACGATTGGTCCCGTGAGGTTAACTCCTCCTCCCCGGAATATTACAAGTGGACCCAGTGGATATTCGAGCTGCTCTACAAGCGCGGCCTCGCCTACCGCTCGCCGGCTCCCGCCAACTGGTGCCCCCACTGCGCCACGGTTCTCGCCAACGAGGAAGTAAAGGACGGCAAGTGCTGGCGCTGCGACTCCTTCATCGAGAAGAAAAATCTCCCTCAGTGGTTCTTTAAGATTACCGAATACGCCGACAGGCTCATTTCCGATTTGGACACCATCGACTGGCCGGAATCCATCAAGCTCATGCAGAAGAACTGGATCGGCCGCAGCGAAGGCGCGGAAGTCTATTTCGACACGGAGATAGGCGAGCGGCTCACTGTCTACACCACACGCCCGGACACCCTTTGGGGCGCCACCTTCATGGTTATCGCTCCGGAGCATCCTCTGGCGGACAAGTTGGTGGTTGAGGAAAACCGCCACGCCCTTGACGAGTACCGCAAGCTGGCTCAGCGCCAGACGGCCATCGAGCGCCAGTCCACGGAAAAGGAAAAGACCGGCATCTTCACCGGCTCCTACGCCATCAATCCTGTAAACGGTATGCGGATTCCCATTTGGGTTGCGGACTACGTTATGATGGGCTACGGCACCGGCGCCATTATGGCCGTTCCCGCCCACGACGACAGAGACTTCGACTTCGCCATCAAGTTCGGCATTCCGGTGATTCCGGTCATCGGCAGAAGCGACGAGATGAGCAAGGCCACTTTCCGCAAGGGCGCCCTTTCCGACGACTGCGAGGATATGCTGATAGACGAGGGCATCGAGTTCGTGGAAGAGGCCAACGATGTGTATAACGTTACCCTCAAGAGCGCAAAGGAAACGGACGCTTTCATCGCCATAGCCAAAAAGCTCATACAGCCCGGCGGCCATGTTTCCGTTGTGGGCGCCCGCTGGACATTCATATTCGAGGACGCGGTGATAGACATGGACTCCTACGCCGCGGAACGCTCCGTTATCGAGCGCATGAGAGTTATCGACAAGCGCTTCTCCGGCACGGAGACCGTGGCCAGAGCCCTGGCCTCCAACCCCTTCCTCACCGACATGCTCTGCCACTGCGAAAAGGGCAACATGATTAACTCCGCCGACTTCACCGGCACCCCCGGCGAACTGGCCAAAAAGATTGTCATTAAGTGGCTGGACGACACCGGCCGGGGCAAGGGCACCGTGAACTTCAAGCTCCGTGACTGGCTCATTTCCCGCCAGAGATATTGGGGCGCGCCTATTCCGGTTATCCACTGCCCTCACTGCGGCGAGGTCTTGGTTCCCGAGGAAGATCTGCCGGTTCTGCTGCCGGATGTTGAGAACTATCAGCCCTCCGCCAGCGGCGAGTCTCCCCTGGTGAACATTCCGGAGTTCGTGAACGTCAAGTGCCCCAAGTGCGGCGCCGACGCCAAGCGTGAGACGGACACCATGGGCGGTTTCGCCTGCTCCAGCTGGTACTTCCTGCGCTACGCCTCCCCGGACCGGGACGACGTACCCTTCGACAAGGAACTTGCCAAGTATTGGCTGCCCGTTGACCTCTACGTGGGCGGCGCGGAGCACGCGGTTATGCACCTGCTCTACGCTCGGTTCTGGACAAAGGTTCTCTACGATGAGGGTCTTATCGACTTCGTGGAGCCTTTCAGGAAACTGATGAATCAGGGTATGGTTCTGGCCTACACTCCCCACAGAACAATGGCGGGATCCGAAGGCAACGAGGACGCGGACCTGATTCCGCTGCTGCCGGAGCAGATGGCGGACTACGACCCGGACAAGATTGTCTGGAAGTACACCAAGATGAGCAAGTCCAAGAAGAACGTTGTTACCCCCGACTCCATGGCGGAAAAGTTCGGCGCCGATTCGCTCCGGCTTTACGAGCTCTTCGTGGCTCCCTTCGAGGAAGCCATTCAGTGGAGCGAGGAGGGCATGAGCGGCGCTTTCCGGTTCGCCGGAAGAGTGTGGCGCCTCGTCACCTCCTGGGTGGACAAGTTCGACCCCTATTGGAGAGCCAAATCCGCCGAGGAAGCGGGCGAAACCAATAAGGCCAAGAACCTGCGGCGCAAACTCCACGAGACTATAAAGAAGGTGGGGGAGGACATCGACAAGTTCGCCTTCAACACCGCCGTTGCCGCTCTTATGGAGCTGGTAAACGAGATGTATTCCTTCGTAAACACCCTGGACGACGCTCCCTCCGCGGTTATGAGCGAGTGCGTTGAGAGTCTGGTGCTTATGATGGCCCCCATCACTCCCCACATGAGCGTCGAGCTGTGGGAAATGCTGGGCAGGCAGGGCTTCACCATCGACGAAAAGTTCCCCGTCGCCGACGAGTCCGCCATGGTCAAGGCGGAGATAGAGATTATCGCCCAGGTCAACGGCAAACTCCGGGCCAAACTCACCGTCCCCGCGGGCATGAGCGAGGCGGACACCAAGAACGCCGTCCTCACCAACGATAAGGTGAAAGCCGCCATCGAGGGCAAAACCGTTCGGAAGATTATCGTTGTGCCCAATAAATTGGTTAATATTGTGGCCAACTGATATAAGTAAACACAAATATATCCCCTCTTTTTCGGAAGAGGGGATGTTTTTTGAAAAAATTTACGTTGATTTTTTGTTTACATTCGTGAATCGATTTGACAAGGCGTGAAAGGCGTGTTGTATAATTATAAACAGGTTCGATTATTTCGTAACCGGTGGCTTCTTCAGCATCCGTTTCGGCGGTATCGAGCAAATAAATAAAGGAGGATACTTTTATGTATCACAACAAAACCCTTTTATGGCTTGTGTTGCTCCTCCTTGTTTGCTGCGGAAATACTTTATTCAAACTCAGGCGGAGCTGCGCTCCAAAACGTATTCTCGACTTACAAAGTCGGGAGCTATCTCTTCGTTGCCCGCTACGGCGGTAACTTGGGTAACACCACCCCGGTGTACGTGGGCGACATGACGGTGTCGGAGAACCAAACTCTTGACATCTCCGGTTATCGGGATTCCGAAGGAGGAAGATTAAAATGAAAAAAATACTTGTTTTTCTCGTGGTGCTTTGTGCACTGGCGACATCGGCTTTTGCTGTCGTGACAGTCAGTGACTGGACTCTTTACGAAACGGTGGGAGACGATATTTATAATTTTCCGACGATTGTTTACGATGGTTTGATTGAGGATGTCGGCACTTCCGGTTTTACGATTCACGCGAATCCCGAAATGTGGGTTGATGAAGATTATCCGCGCGCACAGTTTCTGAGCGGTAATGTTTCTTCCGGTTTGATGAGTAATGCTTTTTACGAAGTCAGTGTTACTGGATTTTCCGAGGGTCTCATCAAGTACTCTGACGGAAAGGCTTGGGAAACAAGCTTTACCTATCCTCCGGCTCGGTATCCTCGCGGTACTGTTTATGTTATGTTTTTCGGCGACGATAACCAATTTGTAGCGTATGTAGCCGACTGGATAGGTGATACGGTGTACAAAAACACAAGTGAAACAAGGGACTTTTGGACGATAAATTCAATCGGTTTTCAACCCTTTGAAGTAACTTCGGTAAGGGTCGCTCTCGGACGTCCGATAAACGATGACGGCGGTAGTTATTATCTAGGCGATTCCGTTCAAGGTACAATTGAACTTAGCTTCCCGGA
>JAGDDM010000091.1 GCA_017958015.1 Abditibacteriota bacterium
GTGTGAGTGGGTACCACTCCTTGGCGAGGGTGGATGTGTTCACGTTGTTGAATTTGGGATCGATTTCCAGGGCGTTGACGTAGAAGAAAGCCTTGCCGTCCAGGGAAACGCCGGAGAGAATGCCGTTGTAGGCAGCCCGCTCGAAGGCATCGCCGTATTTGGAGTCGATTTCGTGGCCCTGCATGTGTCCCGCGAAGATGGCCAGGCCGATGGCGGCGCAGGTTTCGGCGTAGGATATGCGGCCGGGCAGGTGGTAGTCGATGGTGAAAGACTCGCCCAGGTGGGCGGAACCCACGCCGCCGGTGATGTACATTCTCTTGTTTACAACGTTGTCGAATACCCGCTTGGCGGCGTCGAAAAGTTCTTTGTCGCCGGTGAGGGCGGCAACGTCGGCGGCTCCGCAGATGAGGTACATGGCCCGGACGCAGTGTCCCTCGGCGGTGGTTCTGTCCTTGAGGGGCATCTCGTCCTGGTTGTACTTGTCGTTGAATCTGTCGTTGCAGTATTCGATGAGGTCCTTGTCGTTGTTGCCGTGGTTGTCCACGAAGAACTTCGCCAGATCCAAGTACCGCTTCTCGCCGGTGGCCTTGTAGAGTTTGACAAGGGCCAGCTCCGGTTCCGGGTGGCCGGGGGTGACGTAGGGAGCGCTCTTGTCCACCATAAATACCTTGGCGATGTAGTCGGCGTAGTCGCAGACGGCCTTCAGGAACTTGTCCTTGCCGGTGGCGTCCCGGTAGGCTATGGCGGCCTCCGCCAGATGGCCGAAGCAGTAAATCTCGTGGTCGTCCCGGTGTGTGAACTTCTCCTCCGGGCGCATAACCAGGAAGTGGCTGTTGTAGTAGCCGTTTTCGTCCCGGTTTTTCACGATCAGATCCACTACGTTGTCGATGATTTCCTCAAGCTCCGGGTGGGGTTCCTTTTCGAGAAGATAGGCCGCGCCCTCGATCCACTTGGCGACGTCGGAATCCCAGTAGATGTGGGGAGTATATTCCTCTGTTTTCTCGCAGCGGAAGGCGTCGAAGCGGTGGGAATCGGTGAAGCGGTCGTAGACGGCCTGCAGGGTGGAGCTTTTTACCATGTCCTGCTTGGCTTTCCAGAAGCCGCCGGTGATGTTGATGTCGGATACCTGTATGCTTTTCACTTCATTTCTCCATGGAGTCGGTTATGATGTTGTGATTTGTATATACGCAGATGTCGGCGGCGATGTGCATGGCCTTTTCCGCGATTTCGACGGGTTTCATGTCCGTGTTTTCGGAAAGAGCTTTGGCGGCGGCGTAGGCGTACATTCCGCCGCTGCCGATAGCCAGAATACCCTCGTCCGGTTCGATTATCTCACCGGTGCCGGAAAGCAGGAGGAGATATTCGGTGTTGCCCACAATCATCATGGCCTCAAGGTGGCGCATAATCTTGTCGCTTCGCCACTCCTTGCCGAACTCTATCACGGCACGGCGGAGGTTGCCGCCGCTTTCCCGCAGTTTCGCCTCGAATCTGTCGCTGAGAGCCAGAGCGTCCGCCACGGAACCGGCGAAGCCCATGAGAATCTTGTCGTTGTAGAGCCGGCGGATTTTGCGGGCGGTGTTTTTCAGCACAACCGCGTTGCCCTGAGTTACCTGTCCGTCGCCGGCTATGGCGATGGAGTTGCCTTTTTTAACCGCCACAATGGTTGTGGCATGCATCTGTTCCATATTGTCTCCTATTTTGCCCGGGGGTGGGTTCTGTCGTAAACTTCCCGCAATCGGGCCTTGGATATGTGTGTGTAAATCTGTGTGGTGGATATGCTCTCGTGACCCAGAAGCTCCTGCACGCTCCGCAAATCCGCGCCGCCGTCCAGGAGATGGGTGGCGAAGCAGTGCCGCAGAGTGTGGGGACTGATGTGGGCCGCCTCACCGGCTATGAGCATATACTTGTTGATGAGCCGCCGCACGGAAGTGGCCACAAGCCTCGTTCCCAAACGACTGAGAAAAAGGGCGGGGCAGGGCGTCTTTGATTTCGACGCCAGCTCCGAACGGGCGCCGCCCAGATAGGCGTCCATGGCGGCGATTGCCTTGCTGCCCATGATGACAACCCGCTCTTTGCTTCCTTTGCCGGTAACTCTTATCTCGTCGCCGTGTCTGTCGATGTCGTCCGTATCCAGCGACAACAGCTCGCTTACGCGGAGCCCTGTGGCGTAGAGGAGCTCCAGCAGCGCTCTGTCGCGGATTCCCATGGCGGTGTCCGGGTCGGGAGCGGTGAGAAGAGAGTCAACATCCGAGGCGGAGATGACCGTGGGCAGGTGCTTTTTCCGCTTCAAAGGTCGTATGCCTACCGTCGGGTCGGTTTGCGATATGCCCGCGGACACCAGATATCCGAAAAAGCGCCGGAGTGCGGCGAGTTTCCGGGTGACGGTGCTTCGGGCGGCGTTTTCCCGGCCCAGCATGGCCAAGTATGAAGTCACGTCGGCGGTTGTTACCTCCGCTTTGTCGCCGATGAAGTCGAAAAATCCTTCCACGTCCCGTTTGTAGGCGAGGACGGTGTTGGGTGAGGAGCCTTTCACGGCGCTCAGATATGAGACAAAATCGACGATACGGTTTTTCATATAACCATTATATAAAATTCCCGCCCGAAATTCAATGACAAAAATAATATAATCCGGTATAATAGGTGTAGAGGGAACATCACTCTTCCTCCGTTCCCCGTCTTTCAAAAATCCCCACTCTTGTATCCCCGCTTACACACGAGGTGTATCATGGAAATTTCCGATCTTCAAAAAATGAGCATCGAGGAGCTGGAAAATACCGCTAAAGCTCTCGATTTGGACCCGTCGGAGATAAAGCATCACGACCTTATCTTCGAGATTATGAAGGCCCACTCGGCAAAGGCCGGCGAAGACGCTCCCATACTCCGTAAAGGCGTTTTGGAGATTCTTCCGGACGGCTGGGGCTTTTTGCGCCACCACAATCTGACGCCGGGACCCGGCGATATCTACATCTCCCAGTCCCAAATCCGCAGGTTTTGCCTTAAAACCGGCGACACTGTTCTGGGAAGAGTGCGCCAACCCAAGGAGAACGAGAAGTATTTCGGCCTGCTGCGGGTGGAGTCGGTGAACAACCTGAACCCCGACGTTGCCCGCCGCCGCAAGAGCTTTGAGACCCTCACTCCCATATACCCCAAGGACAAGTTCAAACTGGAGACAGACTCCGAAACGCTTTCCACCAGAATCATCGACATCATCGCTCCCATCGGCAAGGGTCAGCGGGGCCTCATTGTGGCGCCTCCCAAAGCCGGTAAAACAACTCTCCTGAAGTCCATCGCCAACGCCGTCACCGCCAACAGCCCGGAAACAATTCTCATCGTGCTCCTTATCGACGAGCGGCCGGAGGAAGTCACCGACATCCGCCGCAGCGTGAACGGCATGGTTGTGAGCTCCACCTTCGACGAGCAGCCGGAAAACCACATGCGGGTGGCGGAAATCACTCTGGAGATGTGCAAGCGGCTGGCGGAGTGCGGCTACGATGTTGTGGTGCTTCTGGACAGCATAACCCGCCTTTCCCGGGCGTCGAACCTTGTTGTCATGCCCAGCGGGCGGACTCTTTCCGGCGGTCTGGACCCGGCGGCCCTCTATCGGCCCAAACGGTTTATCGGCGCGGCCCGGAACATCGAGGTGGGCGGCAGCCTTACGGTTATCGCCACGGCCCTTGTGGATACCGGCTCAAGGATGGACGACGCCATTTTCGAGGAGTTCAAGGCCACCGGCAACATGGA
>JAGDDM010000092.1 GCA_017958015.1 Abditibacteriota bacterium
CTTCACCGTTCGGTACCCCACACTCGCTACACGAAGAGACATACACCGAATACACTCCGCGGCTTCCTCTCCCGTGCAAATTTTGTTGTCGTACAGAAGGTCTTTGCTTCTCACATCCTTGGGTGAGAGATTCGGCATAACCACGTTCGCGCCGGCGAGAAGGGCCTTTTCCCTACCGAACCCGTCCACGGTACCCAAAGCCGTTGTGGCCGGAATCAGAGCGTCGGGAAGAATCAACCGTATTATCGATATGAGCCTGACGACGAGTTCCGCGCTTCCGTGCTCAAAGTCGGAGTATTCCGTATCGCTGTGAGGTATAAACGGACCGATCCCCACCATCTCCGGTTTGAATTTTCCTAAAAAGCGCAAATCTTTTATCAGATGTTCAAGCGTTTGATACGGCGAACCAACCATCATTCCGCAGCCGACCTGATATCCCGTTTCCCGCAGATTCTCCAGGCACTCCATCCTGCGGTCGTAGGACATTTCCGCCGGATGAAGCATTTCGTAATGGGCTTTGTCGGCGGTTTCGTGGCGGAGCAGATATCTGTCCGCTCCGGCGTCGAACAACTTTTGATAGCTTTCCCGGCTCCGTTCCCCGAGAGATAGGGTCACCGCGCAGTCCGGGTGCCGTGTTTTGAGAGTCCGCACCAAAGGAACGAGCCTCTCGTCCGTAAAATACGGATCCTCCCCGCCCTGCAAAACGAACGTTCGGAACCCGAGATCGTATCCCGCGTCTCCGCAGGAGAGAATTTCCTCATCGCTCAAACGGTATCGCTCCGCTTTCCCGTTGCTTCGTCGGATTCCGCAGTAGCGGCAATCGTTTTTGCAGTAACTCGAAATTTCGATAAGCCCCCGCAGATACACGTCTTTGCCGTAATGCTTCTCCCTCACCGCCGCGGCCTTCGCGCACAGATATTCATCGTCGTCGAGAAGCAAAATCTCCCGGAGCTCATCATCCGTAAGATTCTCACCATTCGCCAGTCTGTCGATAAGTCCTCTTATGCTCAAAATATTACCTCCCGTATGATTCCTCCGCCGACAACGCAATCCTCACGGTCGTAAAACACCGCCGACTGCCCCGGAGCGGCGGCGGAAACCGGCTCGCGAAACATAACCGCCGCCCTGTTGCCGGGGAGAACTTTCACAACCCCCGATGTCGCGGCGCTTCGATATCTGATTTTAACCTCACAGGAAATCTCCTCTCCCGGCTCCGGCGATTCCGCCCGCATTAAACACACATCATCGCATATAAGGGAAGAAGCGAGAAGCGATTCCTTTTTCCCCAGCACAACCTCGTTGGACTCGGCCCTGATTTCTTTGACGTAGACGGGGCTCCCCAGAGCGAGTCCCAGACCTTTACGCTGTCCCACGGTATAGTGAGTAATACCTTTGTGGGTTCCGAGAACATTACCTTCCTCGTCCACGAAGCGGCCTTCGCCGGGAAGGCTATCCCCGGCGTTCGCTTCGATATAATCCGCGTAACTCCCGTTTGTCACGAAACATATTTCCTGCGAGTCCGGCAGAGACGCGGCCGGAATACCGACCTCGGCGGCAATACCCCTGACATCATCCTTGGACATCCCCCCAAGTGGCATCAGGGTGGCCGCCAACTGCTCCTGTGTGAGCCGGTAAAGCATATAGGTTTGGTCCTTCTCGCCGTGAAGGGCCTTCTTCAGGGTATATCCTTCGGGCTTTTTTATCACGGAAGCATAGTGACCGGTGGCCACGTAATCCGCGTCGAATATTTTCGCCGCGTGAAGCATGCCCTCCCATTTCACGTGCGGATTGCACCCGATGCAGGGATTGGGCGTAAAACCCTTCACGTACTCACCCACGAAAGGTTCCACCACCAGCCGCCTGAAATTCTCCACCCTATTCAGAGCGTAGTAGGGAATTCCGAGAATATAGGCGGCCTTTCTCGCCTCGTCGATTTCGCAGCAACGACTGCCCTCCCCGGAATTCCAGGTACGCAACGTCACGCCTATGACGTCGTACCCGGACTCCTTCAGAAGATACGCGGCAACGGAGCTGTCAACGCCTCCGGACATTCCCACGATAACTTTTGCCATACAACCACCAAATCATATAAAGTCTATCGGTATTATAGCGATAAACGGAGCCTTTGTCAACGGCAAAATCCGCACGCGCCCTATCGGATTAAATACCCGAAACAGACTTTAAACCGCCGAAAAAAAGCTCCCCGAAGGGAGCTTTTCGAGTAAGCCGTAGTGTCAGAAACTCACACCGAACTGAGCAAACGCCACGCCGCCCTTTTCGTTCGTACCGAAATCGGCAATCTTTTCTTTGATAAACTGATAACCTAATCTCAGACTCGCGTTGGGGGTGAATTTGTATTTGTACGTAAGGGTGGTATAAATATCTTTGGCGCGGTTATAACCGTATCCGTAATCCCTTACTTCCTCATATTCGGCTTGGAAAGAACTCTTGGAACCGAGACCGAAGTTGAGACCGCCCTTAGCGCTTTTCAGACTGTTGAAAGCGAATCCGTTCTCGGGTTCGTAGTCCTGATAAACGCCGTAGATACCGAACTTGTCGCTGAAGTTGTAGCCCAAGTTGCCGTACCAACCCTTAATGTTGGTGGGATCGGCATAGTAACCGACCTTTGTCCAAGCCGCGGAAGAGAAGAAGCCCGCGTCAACGCTTCTGTAGCCGGCGCCCAAATTAAGTTTGCCGGTAGCCAGACTCAGTGACACGTCCCAAGCGTCGCCGGAACCCAATTTAACTTTGTCGTCGCTGAACTTGGATTCGGCGTATTCGCCGGCAAAAACGAAACTTCCGAAGGGGATCTTCAAATCGGCACCGTACACCTTGGTGGTATCGCCGCCGCCGGGGCTGAAAGCCTTGGCGGTTTCGGACCATGCTTCATAGTAAGAAGCGCCCAAGGAAGCTTTGCCCAAACCGAATACGGCTCTGGCACCGGCGCTTTGGGTGTAGGGGAATATACCCTGAGCGGCGCCTATCCAGCTGAGGCCGTATCTGTTCTGATCCACCTTGGCCGCGAACACTTCCAAATCGAAGGACTTGCCGAAGGCGAGGTCGGCCTTGATACCGTCAAAGGCTAAATTGCCGTCCTGGGTTCCGTAGTAATCGACATAGGTATCCCAGTCGAAACCGTGCAGGGTGTAAGGAGTCCATTGCAACGGGAATCTACCGGCGGTGAGGGTGGTCTTGCCCAGTTCCGCCACGGCGTAAAGATAAGTGGGGTAGAACTGATCGTCGCCGCCCGGCACACCGTAGCCGTAATGATTGGCAAAGTAGTTAAGATAATCGCCGTAGTTGATGGTGGAGTAGACGGTGACTTTGTCGGAGGCTCTGCCGGTGATTCTCAGGTCGAAGTTCTTGAGAACGGTTACGTCATCAAGAAGGTTGTTGGCGCCGTTGTAGAGATTGTCGATATCGTTCACGTTACCCTTCTTGGCAACCGCCGCCGCCAGGAAATCGCCTTCGAAGCGGATTCTGCGGTTCTCGGCCTCAAGGGCCTCAACCCGGGCGGTGAGGTTCGCCACGTCTCTCTTCAGAGCGTCAACGTCAACGCCCAGAGAAGCCAGCTCATCGCCGAACTCGCCCACCAGCTTGCGGAGAGCGTCCAGATCGTCCTTGGAAGCGCCGTTGAAAGAAGGAATGTCGCTCTTCTTGGCGTAGCCGGAGAGATCCACGTCGTTGTTGATAACGGTGTCGCCGTTAAGCAGGGGAAGGAGTCTGGCGATAGCTACGGCAAATTCGTAGCGGGTCATGGCTCTCTTGCCGCCGAAAGTTCCGTCGGGATAACCGACGATGATGCCTACGCGCTGAAGCTGATTCACGGCGTCGTAGGCCCAGTGGTCTGTGGGGACGTCAACAAAGGCGCCCTGCGCGAAGGACACAGCCGCAAAAACGGTGAGTCCCAATACGGAAAGAACAAATAAAATTTTCTTCATGTTTTTTTCTCCCTGTTTTTAAGATTTCGTTTTCGGAGGCGCGAGAAACCTTGTTGCCTCGAACCGCCGCGAAACGTTTACGGATACCGAAATACCCCGCGGACTCTCGGAAACGGGATGTTCACCTCCTTTCGGACCGTTCCGCGAAAAGCATTTCCTATAAATCCTATAGGTATTATAGCAATTACTGTTTCTTTTGTCAACCCCTTTTTTCGATTTTTTTCGATTGGTCAAAGACCGCTCCGTGTGATATAATTATAGTATTGTAAGCAAGGAGCGAAAAATGCCGCAAACCGTAAGCACGGCCGACTCTAAGAACAATTTCAAACGCAACACTCTGATTAACATACTGTTTTTCATCTTCAACGGGCTCACATCTTTCTTCATGGTGCCCTATCAGATTAAGTATCTGGGCATCGCCAGCTACGGAATGGTGAGTCTGGCCAACTCTTTCGTGGCCTACACCCAGATTCTCACCACAACCCTGGTGGGCACCGTGATTCGGTTCGTCACCTACCACCTTGCCCGGGAGGAGATGGATGAGGCAAGGTCATATCTGAACACCCAGTTCGTCATGTCCAACGTATTCTTCGCCTGCTTCCTGCCCATAGCGGTGGCCATATCCCTGCTGACGCCGACGTTTTTGGAAATCCCCGCGGGACTTGAGAACGACACAAGGATACTTTTCATTCTCGTCTACGTGGCTTTCCTTGTGACCATATACTGCTGTTCCTACCAGGTGCCCCAGTTCGCAAAGCAACGCTTCGACATCAAATACGGCATCGAGATAGGCTCCCAGACCATCCGCTACGGCACATGGATTGTTGTGTTCAACCTCCTCTGCCTCACTCCCGCGCTGTGGCACATCGGCCTGGGCTACGTTCTCGGCGCCGCCTTCATCATCACCACCACGATTATATCCTCCCGCAAACTGATGCCGGACATGCAGCCCTCCCTTAAGGGCTTCGACAAAGGCAAATGCCGGGAAATGCTGGGCATGGGTTCCTGGTTCACCGTGGACCAAATCGGCGCGGTGCTCTACCTGAGCATAGACGTTTTAATCATCAACCGAACCC
>JAGDDM010000009.1 GCA_017958015.1 Abditibacteriota bacterium
ACGAACTGAACCTGCGAGTCAAGCCGCTGATTGTCGGCGCTTCGCATAGTTTTAATGTATATATTATACCGGAAATTCGGGGTATTGTGATAATAGGTTGTTAGGTTATCGGGTACGGCAAAAAAAAGCCGCCCGAAGGCGGACTTTTTTGTATAAACTTACTTCTTGATTCTTCTCTTAATTCCCATAAGAGAAACAAGACCCGTAATTCCGTAGGCGACGCTTGCCGGTTCCGGCACCAGCTGTTCTTCATCGTCACCGGTTTTGAACCGAACGGTGAGATAGTCGCCGGAGGTCATGGGCTTGTCGGCTCCGAGGGAGAACCAAATGTCCGTTACCGCCAAACCGTTCATATTTGCCGCCGCCGTAAGGGCTTCGGTAAAAACATAGGTTCCGGGTCCGGTATAGGTTGTATCATACAGGGCTCCCTTGCCGTTTGCGTCAACGATTAACGAAACCGAGTAGGAACCGTCGGCTTCGGCAAAGTTCTCGTCGATTTCCGCGACGATGGACTCATTGTCATCGTAAACCCAACCGGACACGTTGAAACTTATGAATGTAACACCGCGTATTTTGTCGAGAGCCGTACCCGCCGGCGCCGATGTCAAATCAACGGAAAAACCTCTTCCGTCGGCGAGATCGGACATGTTGCCGCCGCTCCAGCCCCAATCAGTCCAACCGGTCATGCTCGTACTCGGATCCGACAATCCCGCAGCGAAGGACGCTGCCGCGACGGCGATGAGAGCAAAAGTAAAGATAAGCTTTTTCATAATTCACCTCACACGGTTTTTTTTGATGTATTCCATTATAAACACACTCCGAAAAAAATGTCAAATTCCCGAATACGGGAGCCGGGAACGCGGTCGGCCGATCACTTAAACCGCAGCGCAGTCAAACTTCCGTCGGAACCCAGCACGTAGCAGGTATCTTTGTACGCCGCCATGGGCACCAGGACGT
Organism: Abditibacteriota bacterium; assembly: GCA_017958015.1. Taxonomy (GTDB): domain Bacteria; phylum Armatimonadota; class UBA5829; order UBA5829; family UBA5829; genus RGIG10368. Next base: position 958 of record JAGDDM010000009.1, read on the forward strand.
AGGAACTCGGCGTGGCCTTGTACGTGGCCGTCACTTCGCCGCTCTGTTCGTCGATAACGGAAACGACGCCCTTGTCGGAGCAGACGTAGACTTTGCCGTCGGCGACAACGGGAGGAACGGGAACGATACCGGTGGCGGCGTCGGACTTCCAGATTTCCTCTTCCTTGTTTCCCAGCTTAACCACACCGGACTTGAGGCGCAGATACACGAACCCCATACCCTCGTCGGACTCGCCCACGCCGGAGACGTTTTCCTTGGTGGCCAAAAGTTTGCCGGTTTTCTCGTCGAATACGGCCAGCATAAATCCTCTGTCCGCCGCGTAAACTTTGCCGTTCTTGATTACCGGGGCGCAGTCCGCGGGAGCGTAGTAGAGAACCGCTTTGCCGTCTCTGCTCTTGGCTCCCACTTCGCTCCAGTTTTTCTGTCCCGTGGAGGCGTCCACGCTGTAAACCTGGGTGTCCCAGGAGCCGTAGAAGAGATTGCCGTCGTGGAGTTTAAGGGCGGATTCAACGTTGAAGTAGCAGTCGTCGTTCAGCCAGTTGGCGCTGCCGTCGCTTGCCTCAATGCAGTGGACGGAGCCGCTGTTGGCGGCGAAGTAGACCTGAACGCCGTTGGTGGCTGGGGTGGAATATATGGCTTCTCCCCGTCCGCAGGGACCGCCGCCTCTGTACAGATCCGGTATGTCCGCGTTGAACTCCCACACAACCTTGCCGGTGGAGCCGTTCAGGCAGTAGAACACGCCGTTTTCGCAGCCGAACATAACGGTGCCGTTAAGGACGATGGGAGTGGTGACGGCGCCGAAGCCCGGAACCTTGAACAGCCACCGCTGCTTGCCGCTCTCCCGCTCGAAGGCGTACATTCTGCCGTCGTTGGTGCCCACAAAGAGTGACTGAGCGGTGACAACGGGAGCGGTGCGGGAGGAACCGCCTATGTTTGTTCTCCACACAACGGGAGAGTCGACTTTGTCGATGTAGAAATATCCGGAGCGCTTGTACTCCGTGCCGTCCGGGTCGGTGACGGTGACGGTGACGTAGTGGGCGCCTTCCCCAACCTCGTCTATGTCAACGGGAACGCCGTAGCGGCCTCCGTTGCCGGTGAGAGTGTATTCCTTTTTGCCGTCGATATCCGCCTTCACGGAGGACGTGTAAGCGTCCCCCAGAGAACAGGTGACTTCCATTCGGAAATCATCGCGGTAAGCCGTCCCCTCGGAGGGAGTGAGTATATCCACTTTCGGGCGGATTCGGTTGTGCTCAAGGCTTGTTTTGTAAATCTCCTGAACGACGCCGTCGTTGCGGTTGTACGCCGCGGTGAGGACGTTGTCCTTGACGGAGTAGACCATAAAGCCCGGGTCGTTGGGGCCGTATGTACTGCCGCCGCCGATTTGGGTTATGCCCTCATGCTCCTTAACCGCCGCGCCGTGGAAATGCCCCACAAGGATGGCGGCGATGTTGTAGGGATGGATGATGTCCATCAGTTTCCGGCTTTCGTAGGCGGAGGAAAACTCGCTTTCGAAGAGCCAGTGGTGGAGGCAGAGAAACACCGGTTTGTCGGGACCGGTGCGTTTAAGCTCCGCTTTCAGCCACTCCAAAGCTTCCGGCTTCAGCGTGGGACGGGGGTCGAGAAGCCCCGCCGAATTGAGCATAATAAACTTGCAGCCGCACTTCTCGAAGGAGTAGTAGGCGGCGCCGTACTTGCGGATGATGTAGGGGTTGGTGGGCGACCAGGTGGAGTCGTGGTTGCCGATGGTGATGTAGTAGGGCATACCCGTGGAATCGAAAGCGCTCAGAATATTTTTGAAATAGTCTTCCCAGGGTCCGAACTCGCACAAGTCGCCGGTGTCCACGATGAACTCCACGGGCTGAGACTCGCCGTACTCACCCATGGGGTACGTCTTGTTCTTTTCGATTCGGGATATGGTCTTGAAACAGTACTGCCCGAAGCCGGAGTGGTCGTCGCTTGTCTGAATAAAGGCGAAGTCGCCGGCGACAAATACGGCTGCCGCCGCGAAAGTAAGTGTGATGAGGAAAGTGAGTGTTCTTTTCATGGGAGTCCTCCGAGATTATTAGGGGCCAGGGGCCAGGGGCCTGGGGTCTGCGGAGGTGTTTCGCTGTCGCGAAACGGATTATAAAACCGACATTGCAATGTGAGTTGGTGGAATCCGTCGGCTTTGCCGACACATTCCCTGACCCCTGACACCTGACACCTGAGCCCTGATACAGATACAAAAATCCCGCCCACGGGGGGCGGGATGTATAAATTACAGACTGAAGTCCACGTAATCCTTGTTGGCGGCGAACATATCCTTGACCATGTCTTTGATTTCGGCCAGGGAGAGAACCGCGGAGGTGAGAGGATCGTTGGCGCAGGCCCAGTAGACCTTCTTGGCGTCCTTCTCGATGATGCCCTCGACGGCCAGTTCTTCGCAGCGGGCGGTGACGTTGTTGATAACGGCCAGCTGAGCGGGAAGATTGCCCACGTGGATGGGTCTCAGACCCGCCTTGGAAGCCTCAACCGGAACCTCGACGCAGCAGCCGTAGGGCAGATTGTCGATGAGGTTGAAGTTGCGGACGTTGCCGTTGAACTCGAAGATGGTGTTGTCGCCGAAGCAGGCGTTGTAGATGTAGGCCGCGTATTCCTTGCCCCGTTCCAGATTGGCGGGCTTGGCCAGATCTTCCTCGATCTTGCTCTTCCAAGTGGCGGCGGTGTTGCGGTACTCGTTGAGGATGTAGGCGTAGGCGCCGGGATTCCAGTTGGTGCCGTGGATGCAGTACTTCTCGATGAGGTCCGGGCGCTTGCGGTACCAAGCAACGTATTCGGAGTTGTGGCCGCTGCTCTCGGTGACGTAGTAATCGAGGTGCAGGAACATATCGTTGCGGACCTGCTCCTTATCGGCGGTCTCCTGATCGGTTTCGATGAGCTTGCGGAGATCCGGATAGACGTCCTTGCCGTTGTGCTTGAACTCAAGATACCAAGCCTGGTGGTTGATACCGGCGCAGAGGTAGGTGACCTCTTCCATGGGAATCTTCAGCCAGTCGGCCAGCATACCGGCGGTACCCTGTACGCTGTGGCAGAGACCGGTGACGTTCACATTGGGGAACTGACCCTGCATGGCCCGGCAGAGCATGGGCATGGGGTTGGTGTAGTTGAGGAAGATGGCGTCCGGACAATACTTCACGATGTCCTTGCAGATGTCCAGCATAACCGGAACGGTTCTGGCCGCCCGGAAAATACCGGAAGGACCTCTGGTGTCGCCCACGTTGATGTCGACGCCGTACTTCTTGGGAATCTCGATGTCGGAAGCGAAAACCTCAACACCGCCCTGCAAAATCGTGCAGGCAACGCCGTCGGCGCCGTCCAGAGCCTCGGCTCTGTTCATGGTGGTGGTTACCTTTGCGGGATACTTGCCCGCCGCAACCGTCTTGTCGATTTCCTTCTTGATGAAACCGAGGCGCTCCTCGTCGATGTCCATGAGGGCGATCTCGGCGTCGGCGAGAGCCGGGAAAGTGAGAATGTCGCGGACGAGACCCCGGGTGAAACCGAAACTGCCCGCACCGATGAAAGCAATCTTTCTTGCCATTGTTTAAGTACCGCGCCCGCAGCGCGGTTCCTCCTGTGTGTGTTTAAGGGGCGCTGCCCCCACGGTTTTATTATAACGCAAATCGAAAGCGGTTTCAATATGTTTTCGGAAAATTATTGCAAAAGGAATCGGCCCGCGGACAACGTTCAATCGGCAATCCGAAGCCGAATACGAAATATATGTCATCAAAATATCCGCTAATTATATATTTCGTCACATTACCGTCACCTATTCTCTGTTGATATATGGTATAATATTATTGAAGAATATGGCAACCAAAAAAGACAACAAAGCGGGAAACCGCAACATAAACAGACAAAAAACGGACAACCCGGGCAGAAATCTCGACCCGCTGGGCATTTTCGTCATGGCTCTGGCCGTGGCTGTGGCTGTGGGTCTGTGTACTCATCAAAAAGTCACTTCATTCATACCCACTCTCTTCGGCGCGGGTTCCTTTTTTGTGCCCGTGGTTATATTCTGCGTGGGTCTGCGGCTCATATTCCTGCGGAGAAACCTTTTCAGCGCCAACCTCATTTGGGGCAGCGTCATCGCCTGTATCTCCTTCGTGACTATGTGCTCGAGTTTCAACCTCGAGTGGGGAGGTCTCTTCGGCAAATCGATTAATTACGCGCTGGGTCTCGTTAAACTCAGTCCCCTTATGATTACGGTCATCTCCCTGGGCGGTTTGATTGCCGGCGTTTGGATGGCCATGAGTTCCCGCCTCGAGGACGTTTACGAAGCCAACAAGGACAAGTTCAAAATCCGCAAAGGCAACTCCGAAAACCGTCGTAAAGCGGTGCAAAACTCCACCCGTATGCACAAAAAATCCGACGACCTGCCGGATTTCCTCAACGACGAAAAGAAACCGAAGCCCGAAAAAGAGCCCAAGTTCTCCCTTTTCGGCAAAAAGAAAGAAGAAAAGCCGGAGAATTCGGATATCATCGAGTCCATTCCCATTTCGATGACGAAAATACGCCCCACCGCCCCCAAAAAGCCCCAGAAGCCCCTCATCGAGGAGGAGATTCCGGAGCCGGTGGAAGGTATATTCACTTTGCCGCCCACGTCTCTCCTTGCGCCTCCCGTGCCCATGCCGGAGCAGGCCAAGAGCGAGGTGGCGGAGCGTGAGCGCATCATCAAGAACACTCTCGCGGAGTTCGGCATCGATACCAACATATTGAACTTCGCCCAGGGTCCCACCTTCACCCGTTACGAAATAGACCTGCCCAAGGGTATCAAGGTTCAGGCCATCACCTCCTTGGCGGACAATATCGCTCTGCGGCTCTCCGCCTACTCCGTCCGCGTTGAGGCCCCCATTCCGGGCAAGGCAGCCATCGGCATCGAGGTTCCCAACCAAACCAGGGGAACCGTTGTCATGCGGGACATTTTGGAAAGCTCAATGTGCAAAAACGCTTCCAAGCTCTCCTTCGTGTTGGGTCGGGACGTTGAGAACCACGCCAAGCTGGCGGATCTCACCAAGATGCCCCACCTCCTGGTCGGCGGAACAACCAATTCCGGAAAGAGTATCTGTCTTTCCGCCATCATCATGAGCATTCTCTACCGCTGCACCCCCGACGAGGTGAAGCTTATCCTCATCGACCCCAAACGGGTGGAGCTGTCCCTCTTTGAGGGCATTCCCCACCTGGCGGCGCCGGTTATCAAGGACGTCCGCCAGGCGGCGAGCGTCCTGCGGGCCGTGGTGGTTGAGATGGAAAAGCGGTACGACACCCTGTCCAAGAGCGCGGCCAGAAACATCAAGACCTACAACGAGAAGGTTGAGGAAAAGGACCGGATGCCCTACATGGTGGTCATCGTGGACGAGCTGGCGGACCTTATGATTCAGTGCGCGGCGGAGGTTGAGGCCTCCATCACCCGCATCGCCCAGCTGGCCCGGGCCGTGGGAATCCACCTGATTCTCGCCACCCAGCGCCCCTCCTCGGACGTTATCACCGGCGTTATCAAGTCCAACATCTCCTCCCGAATCGCCTTCTCCGTGGCCTCGGGCATCGACAGCCGCATCATCCTCGACCAACGCGGCGCGCAGAAGCTTTTGGGCATGGGAGACATGCTCTTCATGCCCATCGACGCCTCCAAGCCTATGCGTATTCAGGGCTGCTACGTGTCGGAGGACGAGATTGAAAAGACCTGCGAGTTTTTGAAGAAGCAGCGCAAGCCGGTCTACACCATCATTCCGGGACAGGCCCCCGCGGGAAGCGTCAGCGGCGGCGGCGGCGAGGAACCGGAGGACGAGCACTTCGAGGCGGCGGTGTACATGGTTGTGAACACGGGCTACTGCTCCACCTCCATGATTCAGCGGAAGTTCAAAATAGGCTACACCCGCGCCGCCCGCATGGTGGACGAAATGGAAATGCAGGGCATCGTGGGACCCCAGGAAGGGGCCAAGCCCAGAGAAGTCCTTATGAGCCGGGAGCAGGTGCAGGCCCTCTTCGCGGGAATCAAGCCCACCGGCGAGGACGTGTCCAAGTATTACGAGAACCCCACCGGCGAAACCGAGGATGAAGAGGACTGGGAAGACGAATCGAACATGCCCCACGGCGAGATAATCGGCGGACCGGAACCGGACCGCAAAACCGACGAGCCCTCCGAATACCCCGAGGACAACATGGACGAAAACCTGAAAGAAATCACCGACAACGTCTTCGGCGACTACGACGGAGAGGACAAGTCCTACTACGACTGATATGAAAATCGCGCTTATTACATTCGGCTGTCCCAAAAACCTTGTGGACGCGGAAAACATGCTGGGCACCCTGGCCGCCGCGGGGCACGTCATCTGCGGCGACCCGGAGGACGCGGACATTATCGTTGTGAACACCTGCGGATTCATCGAGTCCGCCCGGGCGGAGAGCAACGAGGGCATCCGCGAGGCTCTGGGCTACGGCAAAAAGGTCATTGTCATCGGCTGTCTCGCCCAGCGGTTCCCGGAGCGGATAAAGAAAGATTTTCCGGAGGTGGCGGCGGTTCTGGGCATAGACCGCTTCGAGGAGCTGGCCGCGACGGTGGACAAACTTTCCGAGTCGGACAAGGCGGAGACCGCAAGCGAACCGGCGCCCAGGTGCTGGGTTGAGCCCCGGGCTCGGCTCCAATCCACGCCGCCCCACACCGCCTATATAAAGGTGAGCGACGGCTGCGACAACCGCTGCGCCTACTGCGCCATTCCTGACATTCGGGGTTCTTTCCGCAGCAGACCGGAAGAGAAAATCCTTGAGGAAGCGAAGACCCTGTCGGAAAACGGGGTGAAAGAGCTTATCCTTGTGGGTCAGGACCTGACGGACTACGGCAAGGACACCGGCACGAACCTGGCGGCGCTGCTGCGCAAACTCTGCGCCATAGAGTCGGTGCGGTATATCCGCCCCCTCTACTGCTACCCCTCCAAGATTGACGACGACCTGATTGAGGCCCTGGCGGAGAGTCCGAAGGTTCTTCATTATATGGACATCCCCATTCAGCACGGCGACGACGAGGTTCTGCGGCGCATGGGACGACGGGGCACGGCGAAGGAATATCTTGAGGTTATAGCGAAGATTCGTCGGCGGATGCCGGATTTCGCTATCAGAAGCACCTTCATAGTGGGATTCCCCGGCGAGACGGAGGAAAACTTCTCGAACCTCCTCACCTTTGTCCGCAAGGCGAAGCTCGACCGGGCGGGAGCCTGTGTCTACTCCCCGGAGGAGGGCACCCGAGGCGCGGAGATGGAGGGCAAAGTGAGTCCCAAAACCGCCGAGAAGCGTCTCGACAGACTCATGAAGCTCCAATACGGAATAACCGCCGCCCGGAACGGCGAGTTCGCGGGAAAACCCATGGCGGTTATCGTCGAAGGCTACCTTGAGGAAGGGGGAGTCATCGGCAGGAGCTATCGCGACGCTCCGGAAATTGACGGTCTCGTCATCGTCCCCGACGCGCCGGAGACGGAACTCGGCGCGGTCATCACCGCCGAAATCACCGAGGCGGACGGATACGACCTCTACGGCCGCTATCTCAAAACAGAAAAGATTTAACAAAAAAACGCACCCAAGAGAATACGGAGGCACACAAATTGAGTAACACCAAACAGACTCTTCGGCTTATGATTGCCGACAAACTGTACCGGTGCATGTTCGGCACCGAGGGCGGCATGAAGCTGAAGCAGCTCGTAAAGACCCTTGACGACAAGGACATCACCCCGGAGCTGGCCTATGACATCATGAAGGACGACTCCCGCTTCGAGACCGTCCAGCACAAGTGGTTCCCGTCCATCAGATTCGGCAACCGCAACTCCGCCATCACCAAGATTATGACGGACGCCCTTGAGGACCTGGGTTGCGAGGCTTCCGCCGAGGACATCACCGCGGAACTTATCGCCGTTATCCCCAGCGAAAAGGACAAACTCGCGAAAACCGCGCCCAAGCTCCTTGCCAACAAGAGCTACTTCTTCGCCGGCAAGAACGGCTACGGCCCCGCGTCCGCTCTTTTGGACGTATCCGCCGATGACCCGGATGACGTAATCTTCGACAACGACCTGCCGGAGGATGAGGCCGCGGAACTGGCCAAGGCCGCCAAGGGCAGCAAATCCTACGTCGACGCCGCCGAGGCCGCTCTGAAGGCCGCCAAGGGCACCGCCGACAGCAAACTTCTGGCCTTCGCCGCCTGGAGCGCCATGGGCGGCAAGTTCAAGCCCGTGGATTTCTACGAGGCGGTTTCCGAGGCCGAGGGCATAAAACTCCTCTCCGACGGCAACGTCTACACCATCCCCGCCGCTTCCACCCTCAAGAAGAATCTGAAAGCCATGGCGGACGAAGCCTCCGCCCTTGACCTTGAGGAAGACATGAGCGACGAGCCCATCGTTGTGGCCGAGGAGGACGCGGACAAGGTGGTTGAGAGAATTCTCGACGCCGGTTCCGTGGGCATCGAGGAAGCCCTTGAGGAACTCTACGACATTTCCCCCGCCGACAGCAACTTCGAGCAGGCCAAAAACGACCTGGAAGCGGTCCTCAAAGAGAGAGACGACATTATGTGGGGCGGCGGCGGCAGATGGATGGCCAAGCCGGAAATCACCGAGGACATCGCCGAGATTCCCGCGTCCCTGCTGAAGCCGGATGTGGAGCCCTACGAGACCCCCGAAGGCGACCTCTACGACCTTATGCTTGAGCCCGAAGGTCTGGACTCCGAGCTGAAGTTGCGGATTTACGACCCCCTGGCGGAAGACGTTTGCGACGAGGATCCCACCCTCACGGACTACCAGCCCGCCGGTGACAGACAGATCTGCGTTCTCACCTACCGCCACAAGATTGAGGGCACCTTCCCGCTTTGCCAGATCAACCCGGACTTCTTCGGCAAGACTCCCGAGATTATCCCCATCACCCTCACATCCGACGGCAAAGAAAAGACGGTGTTCGTCAACAACAACACCCGCCTCATCTACGGTCTGAAGGACTTCTACAAGGACATCGAGGCCCTCTCCGGCGCCATCTTCTACATCATGAAGACCGAAACCCCGGGCAAGTTCCGCTTCCTCTTCAACGGCGAATCCAACCCGGAACTCACCGTGGACATGCAGAGCAGTATGGCCCTTCTGGACATCAAGGACAGATACGAAGCGGGCAACATGTCGATATACGACGTCATCGTGGAGATTCTCGGCATGCGCAAGAAAGGCGTCACCTTCGCCCAGCTGGTAAACGACGTGAATATCGTCCGCCGCTGCTCCAGAGTTCTGGTGGCCTCAATCCTCAGTTCCTACCACGTATTCCACACCAAGGGCAAAACCGGCCTGTGGACATACGACGAGAAGAAGCAGAGCCAGGGCTTCAACAAGTCCAAGAGAAAATACATTAAAAAATAAAGGAAAATAATGAGCAAGTTTCTCACTTTCGCGATTATTCTCATCGCCGCCTGCTCCGCCCTCTTCGCGGACTACGGCGTTGCGAAGTTCACAAACCCCATCTGCGGCGGCGCGGATCCCTGCGTGGTGAAAAACCCGGTTGGCCCCGGCTATTGGTACGTCTACACAAGCCACACGGCCGTCTTTGCGGAGTACGCTCTCACACCGACGGACTTTGAGTACAGCCGCAAAAACGAGATTTTCTCCGCCAAAGAAGGCACGGAATACGAAAAAGAGTTTTGGGCGCCCGAACTTATCCGCTTCGGCGATAAGTGGTACATCTACTTTACCGCCGTGGGCAAAAGCGGCATCCACCAACTCTTCGTCATAAGCGGCGACGACCCCATGAAACCCTTCGGGGACGTCAAATGCCTGGGCAGCCATAACAACGACCTGAGCATCGACCAGTCCGTCTTTGAGTACAAAGGCAAGCTCTACACCGTCTACTCCTCCGGCCACGGCAGCACCCATCAGGATTTGTACATCGACGAAATGGAAGGCCCCACGAAGATTAAGGGCGGCGAAGTGTTCCTCACCGGCCCGGAACTTGAGTGGGAGCGACAGGGTTGGAACGTGACCGAGGGTCCCGTGGCTCTGCAGCGGAACGGCAAACTCTACATAGTCTACTCCGCCTCCGGCGCCGCCTTCGACGAATATTGTCTCGGCATTTTGAAGTTTAAGGGCGGCAAAGTCACCGACCCCGCCAATTGGGAAAAGCACCCGGTGCCCATTATGACGGGTCGGGGCAACCTCCTCGGAACCGGCCACTGCACCTTCACGAAGGACGCGGACGGCAACGACTGGTGCGCCTTCCACATCAACAAACCCAGAACCGCCGAACAGTACGGCAACTGGGTGCCCCGGTTCCTCTGCCTCCAGCCGGTGATATGGATTGACGACTTCCCCCACTTCAGCCCCATGGTTGAAAAGCCGAAATATTTCAAATACGAAAAGTAGAAAATGAAGAGACTCATAGCCTTCGCGGCCATTCTCATAGTCCTTTGCTCCGCCCTCTACGCGGATTACGGAGTGGCGAAGTTCACCAATCCCATCTGCAAGGGCGCGGACCCCTGCGTCGTAAAGAACCCGGACGGTCCCGGCTATTGGTACATATACACCGATACGGGAAACATCTACTCCGAGTACGCCGTATCCCCTGCGGACTTCAAGTATGATTGCAAGAACATAATATTCTCCGTGAAGCCGGGCACGGATTACGAGTTAGACATTTGGGCGCCGGAGCTCCATCGCATAGACGGCAAATGGTATATTTACTTCTGCGCCAGACCCAAGGACGACTACGAGCATCGGCTCTTTGTGATAAGCGGCGACGACCCCATTAAGCCCTTCGGAGACGTCAAACATATAGACGTCCCCGTAAGAGTGCTGGACCAGACGGTTTTCGAATGGAAGGGCAAGCTTTATACCGTCTATTCCGAAGGCCGCTCCGACGGCAGCGAGGAAAGTCATCAGGATTTGCACATCGCCGAAATGGCATCGCCTTGGGAAGTTAAAGAAAAGCGTGTTGTCCTTTCCGCCCCCACTCTTCCCTGGGAACGCAAGGGCTGGAACGTGAACGAGGGTCCCGTGGCCTTAAAGCACAACGGCAAGCTTTTTGTTGTATATTCCGCCGCCGGCGCGGCTTTCGACTATTACTGTCTCGGCGTGCTCTCCTTCAAAGGCGGCGACATATTGGACCCGAAGAATTGGGAAAAGCACCCCAAACCCATTCTGACCGGCAGAGGCGATATGCTTGCCACCGGACACTGCACCTTTACACAGGACGCCGACGGCAGCGACTGGTGCGTGTTCCACTGCAACCCGCCCAAAGACCCCTCATACACGAAACTGTGGGTGCCCCGGTACATGTGTCTCCAGAAAGTTGTGTGGGTAAACGACTTCCCCACCTTCAGTCCCGTGGGCAAACAGCCGAAATACTTTAAGTACGAAAAATGAAATACATAATCGCCCTTTTGCTCCTGGCTCTATCCGCCGCGCAAGCGGATTACGGTGTGGCAAAGTTCGTAAACCCCATCTGCGAGGGAGCCGACCCCAGCGTGGTCAAAAACCCGGACGGTCCCGGCTACTACTACGTCTACGGCGGCGACAAACTGTGGGTTGAGTTCGCCCTCTCCCCGGCGGACTTCAAGGGCGACCGAAAAAACGCGGTATTCTCAACGATTCCGGGAACGATTTGCGACCATCACGTCTGCGCCCCGGAACTGCACCGCATAAAGGATAAGTGGTATGTCTACTTCGGCGCCGCCGACGAAAACAACGTCTACAACATGTTCGTTGTGAGCGGCGACGACCCCACAAGGCCCTTCGGGAATCTCAAATGCATGGGCAATTACGGCGGTTGCACCGCCGTGGACCAGACGGTCTTTGAGTATAAAGGAAAGCTTTACACATGCTACTCCGTTCGGGACCCGGAAAAGCCCACCTACTCCCAAAAGCTCATGTTCGCGGAAATGGCCTCCCCTTGGGAGATTAAAGACAAGCGGGTGGACTTCGTCACGGCGGAGCTGGACTGGGAAAAGAGCGGTTGGGAAATCGTTGAGGGCCCCTACGCCCTGCAAAGAAAGGGCAAACTTTATATCGTCTACTCCGGCTCCGGAGCCCAGGACGACGGCTACTGTCTGGGCGTCCTCACATTCAAAGGCGGCGACATCATGAACCCGGCGAATTGGGAGAAGCGCTCCACGCCGATTCTCAAAGGTCAGGGGAACATGATGGCCACGGGCCACGCGACTTTCATAAAAGACGCCGACGGCAACGACTGGGCGGTTTACCACATGAACCGGCCCCACACCGCGGAAAACATGAGAACATGGATTCCCCGATACGTCTGTATGCAGCAGGTGGTATGGATTGACGATTTCCCCACCTTCAGCCCGGTGGTTGAGAAACCCAAATACTTCAAGTACGAAAAATGAAAATGATATTCGTCCTTTTGTTCATCGTCATATCGGTCATCTCTCTTTCGGCGGACTACGGCGTGTCCAAGTTCGTAAACCCCATCTGCGGC